>JALUZQ010000124.1 GCA_027011725.1 Sulfurimonas sp.
AGCACGTGCTAGATACTTCGCAAAACGTATGGGACTTGAGATGGTTATCGTAGATAAGCGTCGTGAAAAAGCAAATGAGAGTGAAGTTATGAACATCATCGGTGATGTTGAAGGTCATGACGTCATTATGATAGATGATATGGTCGATACAGCAGGAACAATGGTCAAAGCAGCGACAGCACTCAAAAACAATGGTGCGACTTCTGTAATGGCTTGTGCTACGCATGGAGTTCTCAGTGGAAAAGCATACGAAAACCTTGATAAAGGTGAACTTGATGAGCTCATCATTACCAATACACTTGCAACAAAAGAGCATAAGAACATTAAAGTGCTCACAGTTGCACCACTCTTTGCTGAAGTTATACGCAGAGTTTATCACAACGAGAGTGTTAATTCACTCTTTATGTAAAAATACTTTTTAGTCTAGGAAAAAAATGTCTCTAAAGAACATAAGAAACTTCTCTATCATCGCCCATATAGACCACGGGAAAAGCACCCTTGCAGATAGAATTATACAAGAGTGTGGTTCGGTAAGTGAGCGTGAAATGAGCTCTCAGATGATGGATACTATGGATATCGAGCAAGAGCGTGGTATTACCATTAAAGCCCAAAGTGTTCGCCTTGACTACGTCAAAGATGGAGAGCACTACATTCTTAACCTCATAGACACTCCGGGCCATGTTGACTTCTCTTATGAAGTAAGCAAATCACTTGCTTCAAGTGACGGAGCTCTTCTCATAGTCGATGCAGCGCAAGGTGTCGAGGCACAAACCATCGCCAATGTGTACCTAGCCCTTGACAATGACCTTGAACTCATTCCAGTCATCAATAAAATTGACCTCCCTGCAGCGGACCCTGATAAAGTTGCTGAAGAGATTGAGACGAGTATCGGCATTGATGCTACGGATGCTGTTTTGGTATCTGCTAAAACAGGTGTTGGTATTCGTGAGCTTGTTGATGCGATTGTTGAGAGAGTCCCTGCTCCTGTTGGTGATCCGGACGCTCCGACAAAAGCCATTATTTATGACTCTTGGTTTGACCAGTATCTCGGCGCACTTGCACTTGTACGTGTTTTTGATGGAGAGATAAAAAAGAACCAGACTATCAAGCTCATGAGTAACGGTGAAGAGCATCAGGTACTTGACTTGATGTATCCACACCCTCTGAAAAAGCTCAAAACAAACGCTATCAAAACCGGCGAGATCGGTATAGTTGTTCTTGGTCTGAAAGAGGTAAGCGTTGTAAGCGTAGGTGACACCATTACCGATGCGAAAAATCCTACAACAGAGCCTGTAGGAGATTATGAACCTGCAAAACCTTTTGTATTTGCCGGTCTGTACCCTATAGACACTGATAAATTTGAAGACTTGCGTGATGCACTTGATAAACTCAAACTCAATGACTCTTCACTCTCTTATGAGCCGGAGACTTCCGTTGCACTTGGATTTGGTTTTCGTGTAGGATTCTTGGGAATGTTGCATATGGAGGTCATCAAAGAGAGACTTGAGCGTGAATTTGGACTTGATTTAATAGCTACTGCACCATCAGTTGTCTATCATGTCTATCTTACAAACGGTGAGATGGTCACAGTACAAAACCCTTCTGAACTGCCGGAAATTCAAAAAATTGATCGCATTGAAGAGCCTTATGTCAAAGCGACTGTCATTACACCGAGTGAATACCTTGGAAACATTATGAATTTACTTGTCTCTAAACGCGGGATTCAAAACAAGATGACCTACTTAAATGAAGAGCGTGTAATGCTTGAGTATGAGATACCTATGAATGAGATTGTCGTTGACTTTTATGATACACTCAAGTCTATTTCAAAAGGGTATGCATCATTTGACTATGAACCGACAGACTTTAAAGAGGGTGACCTTGTAAAACTCGATGTCAAAGTTGCAGGAGAGGTCGTTGATGCTCTAAGCATCATCGTTCCTCGCTCTTCAGCGCTTCCACGAGGACGTGCTCTTGTGAAAAATATGAAAGAGCTCATTCCTCGTCAGCTTTTTGAAGTAGCAGTACAAGCATCACTTGGAAATCAGGTCATTGCCCGTGAAACAGTCAAAAGTATGGGCAAAAATGTTACTGCCAAATGTTATGGTGGGGACATTACCCGTAAACGTAAGCTTTTAGAGAAACAAAAAGCGGGTAAAAAACGTATGAAGTCCATTGGAAAAGTACAACTTCCGCAAGAAGCGTTTATGTCTGTCCTTAAAATGGACTAAGTAAACGCAGCTATGAAGTGCATTTTGTGTGAGAACTACTCCCTTACACATATATGCAAAAAGTGTCAAACAAACTTCCTCTCACCCTCCATTTATAAACGCAGCATTACAAACGGTGTCACTGTTATCTCTTTTTACAGATATAGCGAAATAAAAGAACTTCTCTTTACAAAACACACCGACATCGGATTTTACGTTTACAACATCTTAGCCAAACTGAGTTTTCAAAAATTTGCTGAAGAATTTCATACAAAAGAGCCTTATGTAAGCATCGCTGTTGATGACAATGTAAAAAGCGGCTACTCACATACAGCCATACTCAATAATAGACTCAAAAGCTACAACATCAAACCACTCCACAACAAACTAAGAGCACAAAACCCAATCTCCTACTC
>JALUZQ010000125.1 GCA_027011725.1 Sulfurimonas sp.
GTGTTTTTCAGTGAAATGAGTAGAAAATTAGCTAGTTAAAAATGAGGTGGAATTGCACTTGATTTTAGAATTGGCGAGAAAATATATCTAAAAAAATCGCCAGTTTTGAAAAACTAATCTCTTTTTTGTAAACATCAGAACCTACTTGTTCTAGTACATCAATACTTGCATTATCAGTACCAACTAATTTATGAAGCATATGTTCAAGGAACTCTTTTTCGTCATCATTAATCCATGTAAAATAATCTTTATCCATTTCATCGTCCAAAAACATATTTATATCCATACTCAATTCCACAAAAAATGCTTACTTTATCAATTCTATCGTAAAGTTTCTTAATTTTCCTCTTGAGGTGTTCCACTCGCTTTTTCCTCTTCTTCAAGAAGTTTAAGCTTGAGGACATGACGCTCAGTGATGACCGTTTTAAACTCCCCTTCAAAGACTTTAATGTCAAGCACAAACGCTTCTACATGCACATTGCGTTTGCGTCCCTCTTTGTGTCGAACACGCGCGACAAAATTCACCTCATCATGAAATTTGACAGGGGAGAGAAACTGGCAGTCACTTGCTACAAGAACGACATTGCGTTCATTCACTGCTAACATCGCTGCATAATCTGCAGAAGAGAAGATAAACCCACCGTGAATAAGCCCTACATCATCGGCAACCATCTCAGGCGTTGTAGTAAGACGCAGCTCCACGTAGCCCTGCTCCATCTTGATAACTTCTCCACAAAGGTCCTGATTTATTCTCTCATGGGTTTGTATAAATACCTGTTCTTCATCATCTCGGTAATCTTCGAGTTCTAATTCATCTTCATTCTTTACTTCATTTTCTGCCATTACTTTTTATCCTTAATCAGTCGCACATAGACTCTCTGTGGAGCCGGGTAACCTTCAACGGTCTTTGAACTATCATTCGGGTCTAGAAAATCTTCTAAAGATTGCCCTTCTATCCACTCTGTCTTTCTCTGCTCACTCTCATCCGTCACTGAGGTCTCCAAGACCTCAAAACTACTAAATCCCGCGCGCAGACACCAATTTTTAAGTGCCTTAATTGTAGGGACAAAGTAGATATTTGGTATCTTCGAGTATGAGGACTCAGGACAGAGTGCCATCTCCTCATCACCATCTATATAAAACGTATCAAGTATCACTTCGCCTTTTTTATCAAGCCCTTTGTAGAGTGACTTCAACATCGCAACAGGGTCACTTCTATGATAAAGTACGCCAAGACAAAAAATAGTGTCGAACTTCTCTTCATAAAACTCCAAATGCTCCACACCCAAAAGCTCATAGACTATCTCACTCTTTACAAAGTGATTGATAAAATCAAACTGTGTCATATAGAGCGGCGAAGGATCAAAACCGACAAGTAGTTTTGGATTGTCCTCCTGCATACGAAACATATAGTAACCATTGTTACACCCTATATCGGCAACTCTCTTATCTTTTAAATCAAAATGAGGACGAAGTAGATTATATTTGACATAACTTTTCCACTCGGAGTCTATAAAAGTCTCGCCGATCTGAAACGGCCCTTTTCTCCAAGGCATCAGTTTTTTAGCTGTGTCGTGTAGCTTTTTTTCATCGAAATCACCTGCGATCTTTACAACATCGCCAAGTGTTACATGACAATCCACATCTTCAAGTTCATTCAATGCCTCACGCAGTGGAGCGATGTTTTTCCACGTCAGCCACTTTTTTCTCTCTTCTTTTATCTTTGAAATATCCATTTTAATCACTGTCATAGTTAAATTTTTCTATAATTGTATCTAAATATTTTTTGCATAAGGATTTCTATGCGCTTAGAGAAAAAAGCGACTGTTGCCTCAAGTAGTGTTGCAGCACTTTTGGTACTTATAAAATTAACCATTGGGGTTTTAAGCGGATCCATCGCTGTTTTGGCTTCGGCAATAGACAGTCTTTTAGATCTGACCGTTTCAATGTTCAACTACTTTGCACTGCATAACTCTGAAAAAGACCCAGATGAACAGTTTCATTTTGGGCGCAGTAAGCTTGAACCCTTAGCAGCAGTCATTGAGGGCACTATCATCTCCCTTTCTGCACTTTTTATTCTCTATGAGGCCATTGCAAAGATTCTACACAGTGAGCCAATGCGCTATATGGCAGAGAGTATAATTGTTATGGTTATCTCTTTGGTCATTACGGGTGCTTTAGTCTTCTTTTTATCCTATGTTGCCAAAAAAACAAACAACATGGTCATTCGAGCCGATGCCCTGCACTATAAAACAGACCTCTTCTCAAACGGTGCCGTGCTCTTTGCACTCCTCGCCGTCCACTATAGCGGCATTGAGCTGATCGACCCGATTTTAGGTATTGCCATCGCTATATATATGATCTACTCTGCTGTTCCGATTGTAAAAGAGGGAGTGCTTATGCTTTTGGATGTTGCGCTGCCACAAGAAGATGTGAATAAAATCATAGAGATCATAAAATCTGAACCGGAAATTACGAACTATCACTACTTGCGTACAAGAATCTCAGGCTCACATATCTTCATCTCTTTTCATGCAGTCTTTAATGTCTCTATCTCTTTGTATGATGCTCACACGATTGCAGACAGGGTTGAGTTAAAGATAAAAAAACTGTTTCCTGTA
>JALUZQ010000126.1 GCA_027011725.1 Sulfurimonas sp.
CACAAAAAGAGGGCTACTTCTTTAGTGGAAGCGGGAGTAGTTTTTTTAAGATGAAAGAGGAAAAATAATGGGTGAAACAATAGCAAAGAATAAAAAAGCGTATCATGATTATTTTATTGAAGAGAAATTAGAAGCAGGGCTTGTTTTGAGTGGAAGTGAGGTTAAAGGGTTGCGCGCGCATAGAGTGAACCTCAAAGATAGTTTTGTGCGTTTGGTAAAAGGGGAAGCCTTTCTCTTTAATGCTCACATTGGCAGACTCGATACGACTCACCATTATTATGGGCATGAGGAGAGAGGACCAAGAAAGCTACTTTTACATAAAAAACAGCTGCAAAAACTGGAAAAAGCGGTTGCTCGTGATGGCTACACTATCGTACCGCTGCAGCTTTATTTTAACGATAGAAATATTGCAAAAGTCCAAATAGGCATCGCAAAAGGAAAGCTTTTACACGACAAGCGCAACGACTTGAAAGAGAAAGCGCAAAAAAGAGATATTGCAAGGGCAATGAAGGATTACTAATGCGTTTCGTGCTTATCGTTTTGCTCTTTATTACATCATTAGCTGCGTTTAGTCTAGATGTGAAAAATGATAAGGTAGTCCGAGGTGCTACTGCGTTTGTGGAATTCTCTGCTCAAAAGGGAGTAAAGTATCTTGATGTAGTATGTAAGAAGAAAAAGTTTCCTATTTTTAAAAAACCTGAAGATGAAAAACACTATTTCGCTCTTGTTCCTTTTTCTTACTATGAGCCTGTAGGAGTAAAAAAGTGTAGGGTAGAGTATCTAAACGCAGGAGTGAAAAAAGAGAGAACTTTTACACTCCATGTGCTTGATGGTAACTACAAAAAAGAGCAGATAGTCGTTGCATCAAAAAAGGTCAATCCAAAAGCACCAAAAGTAAAAAAACGCATTGCTGCCGAGTATAAAGAGGCGATGAAAATCTACAACAGTGTGGAGCAAAAGAGCTATATATCGCGTCCTTTTGTTTTGCCGCTAGAGAGTAGTGTTACAAGCCCTTATGGAACGGCGCGTCTCTATAACAACACCCTCAAAGGCTACCACAGCGGCACTGACTTCCATGCAGATATGGGCACTCCCGTAAAAGCAGCAAATGATGGAAAAGTAGCACTTGTAAAAAAACGTTTTTATGCAGGCGGTACGGTTGTTATAGATCACGGAGAGGGAATATACACGTGCTATTTTCACTTGAGTGATTTTAAGGTCAAAAAAGGTGAGCGTGTAAAGCGCGGGGAAATCATAGCACTTTCGGGCAAAAGCGGCAGGGTAACAGGACCTCATTTGCACTTCTCTGCTAGAATATGCGGTATTCAGGTAGATCCGATTCAACTTGAGAGAATTTTAAATACTTATTTACTAAAAGGAAAACAATGACACTTTTTCAACTGTTGATGCTTGGTGCATCGGCATTTTTTGCTTATAAAATTTACCAACATATTCAGACACTGCAAGATCCTGAAGAACACAATACTAAGGGCTCACAAGAGCCTTCGAAAAGTGCAGAGGCATTCTCTCCTTTTGATGCCTCGTCTTTGATAGAAAAAGCGGATGAAGAGATGCAAAAAGGGGACTTCCAAAAGGCACTTGCCATTTACTCAGAAGCAAACATAAAAGCGCCTAAAAACCCTGAAACACTCTTTAAAATGGGCTATGTACTTGCACAGCAAGAGAGAGATGATGAAGCTTTGGAGTACTATAAAGAAGCACTCTCATTAGCACCAAATGATACTTCCATTCATCAAGCTTTGGCATCACTTTATAGAAAAATGGGTGAGTATGCGAGTGCTCGAATGCACTTAAACAAATCTCTGGAAATAGATGATAAAAATCCTATCACTTACTACAATTATGGCAATTTACTTGTAGATATGAAAGACAAAGAAGGTGCAAAAGAGATGTATAAAAATGCACTGCGTTTGGATGGCGACTTTAAAGAAGCAAAAGCAGAACTGGAAAAATTACAAAAGGAAGTGTAGATGAAAATACTGGAAATTTATGACTTTTTAAACAAACTCTCACCTTTTGAGTTGCAAGAATCGTGGGATAATTCAGGGCTTTTAGTCGGGAGTTTTGATGATGACATTACACAAATTGCACTGAGTATAGATGTAGATGAAAAGCTCATAGATTCACTCGAAGAAAACACACTCCTCATCACACACCATCCCATAATATTTGGTGGACTGAAGCAGTTGGAGTTCTCAAAATATCCGGCAAATCTCATTCAAAAGATGATTAAAAAAAATATTTCAAATATTGCGATGCATACGAATTTTGACCAAACACACCTGAATGAGTATGTTGCAACGGAGATTTTAGGCTATAAAATAAAAGAAAAAGAGGGCTTTGTCGCTTACCTTGATGTAGATGAAGATTTTGATACTTTTGTAAAAAAAGTATCGGCTGCGTTTGGGCTGAAATGTGCTAAAACTGTTAAATGCAGCGAGCATGTAAAAAAGGTGGCACTTACCACAGGTTCGGGCTGTTCGCTGATGCGAAGTTTGGATGCAGACTGTTTTTTAACAGGTGATGTAAAGTACCATGATGCAATGGAGGCAAAGAGCATCAAACTCTCTTTAATTGACATT
>JALUZQ010000127.1 GCA_027011725.1 Sulfurimonas sp.
AAAGAAAAGTATATAAAATAGGAAATGACTTTGAAGTTGAGTGGATGCATATGACACACTCTATTATTGACTCATCTTCTATTGCTATTACGACAGAAGCCGGAACTGTTATTCATACGGGTGACTTTAAAATAGATTATACACCTGTTGATGGTTATCCTGCGGATCTACACAGACTCGCTCACTATGGTGAAAAAGGTGTCCTATGTTTGATGAGTGATTCAACGAATTCACATAATCCAACACCGACGCCTTCAGAGCTAAGTGTTGCACCTGCACTTGATCGAGTGTTTTCTAAGGCTGAGGGAAGAGTTATTCTCTCTACTTTTAGTTCAAACATTCACCGTGTTGTACAAGCCATTCAGTATGGTGTAAAATATGGACGTAAAGTGTGTGTCATTGGGCGTTCAATGGAGCGTAACCTTGAAGTGGCTATGCAGTATGATTACATTAAATTTCCAAAGAATATCTTCGTAGATCCTGAAGATGTGGCAAATATGAGTGATAAAGAGGTACTCATTGTAACTACAGGTTCACAAGGAGAGGCAAATTCAGCGCTCTTTAGAATGAGTATAGGTGAGCATAGACACATTAAAATCAAGCCTATGGACTTGATCGTACTCTCTTCACGTGCTATTCCTGGAAATGAGGGTTCTATTTCTAAAATGTTGAACCATCTCCAAAAATGTGGTGCAAAAGTTGCAATGGACAGAGATATTCACGTTTCAGGACATGCATCAATGGAAGAGCAAAAACTGATGCTGCGTTTAGTGAATCCTAAATTCTTTTTACCGATTCATGGTGAGTATAACCACGTTATGAAGCATAAAGAGACGGGTATGATGTGTGGTGTTCCAGAGAGAAATATTCTTCTTATGACAGATGGTGAGCAGATAGAGATCGCACCAAAATATATGAGAAAAGTTAAAACCGTCAAAACTGGTAAAACATATATTGACAACCAAAACAATCACGAAATCGAAGATGATATTGTCCTTGATCGTCAAAAACTTGCATCAGAAGGGATTGTGATGATGGTTGTTCAAGTAAGTGAGCAGACAGGTAAAATGATGGATAAACCAAAAGTAACGACTTTTGGTCTTGTTCCAGATAAGAAAGACAAAGCATTTGCTAAAGAGATGGAAGAGATTGTAGAAAACTTCCTTCTTAATATGAAACCGGGTATGATAGGAAATCCTCGTACTCTAGAGGGTGATCTTCGTCAAGTGGTGAGAAAACATATCTATCGTAAAATGAAACGATATCCTCTTATTGTTCCAACAGTTTTCATTCACTAAAATTTCTTTTTTTGAGGCTGCGTTTATCAGGCAGCCTCACTTTCCTTCCAATAAATGCTATAATAACTTTTATAAATTGCATGTAAGTGTAAAGGCTGTTTTTTAGGATATCTTATGCACATCAGGGTACTTTTGAGCTTACTGTTTGTTTTCAGCAGCCTCTTGGCACAAGTCGATGAGAAGTTGAAGCTGAGTGTGGGTGGTATGTTTGTGACAAACTTTTCGACTCAAATGCAAATAACACCTCATGCTGTTCCCATTTCTGTGCTTGTAGATACAAACAAAAATCTTGGTATGGAACATGAAACAGGAGTGTTTCGATTAGATGGAATGTATCGTTTTACAGATGTGCATAGTATAGATTTTTCCTATTATCGTGTTACAAGTAATGGCGAAAAAGTTGTCGAGAGAGAGTTCCTGTGGGGTGATGATTATACCATTGGCGCGGGAGCAAATGTAGCAAGTTATTTTAATATGTCGATTTACAAGATCAATTACGGCTACTCTTTTTATCATAATGAGAAGATAGAGCTGCTTGTCAATGCAGGACTTCATATTACAAAAGTGGAACTTGGTCTCTCGGCGAGTGGAAATGTCAAAGACAAAGATGGTGTTTTAATTACAGGTGTTTACAAAGATGCTACATCAGGCACCATTCCATTGCCTGTCTTTGGTTTTAAAGGTGAATACAGTGTGAATAAGAATCTCTTTGTCAGTTATAAGAGCGAGTATTTTGTAATGAAGATTGATGAATACAGAGGGGCGTTTATTAGTAATGCCTTGGCAGCGGAGTATAGATTTATGCAGCATTACAGTGTTGGCGCTGGTTTTAGTGCAAATAAAATGGCATTAGAGGGCGAGGGAGATACGCTTGATTATAAAGTGCAAAATAGCCTCTCCGGAGTCATGGTTAATTTCAGTTATATATATTAAATAAGGGTAAGAATTTGTCAGATAAAAACAGTGAATTTGAAAATGCAGTAAAAATAATGATGAAACATGTTGGAGAAGATCCAGATAGAGAGGGTCTTTTAGATACACCATCAAGAGTGAGAAAATCATATGAGTTCATTTATGGAGGGTATAAAGAAGACCCGGCTGAAATACTTAAAAAGGCTCTTTTTACAAGCTCGAATGATGAGATGGTTTTGGTAAAAGACATCGAGTTTTACTCTACTTGCGAACACCATTTGCTCCCTATCATAGGGCGGGTTCATGTTGCCTATATTCCGGATGGAAAAGTGGTAGGACTTTCTAAAATTCCACGTGTGGTCAATGTCTTTGCACGTCGTATGCAGAT
>JALUZQ010000128.1 GCA_027011725.1 Sulfurimonas sp.
TAATCATATAATTCGGTGCAGGGTTGAGCATCACCTCATCAGTCGCATACTTGTTAAAGTACTCTTTATACGCCTCTACATATCTGTCAAGTCCGCCTATAAGGTCGGTATCTTCCATAATAAGCGGTGCTCTTTTTGTTCGAATGATATGCTCCGGTGTAAGTACTCCGCGAGATGCGAACTCTCGCAAATTCTCTTGAGAAGCATAAAAAGCAGCTAAAGGAGTCTGATTTATCGCAATGTGTACATCATGCCCTTTGTACTCACTCAAAGTCTTGACAACTCGCCCAATGTCACAATCACTGTGTACATATTTATGTACTATCTCCACTGTTGCATTCTCATCTAAAAACTGCTCTGCTTTTGTCACTGCATCTATCATCTTCGTGTAAGACTCTTGTGCATCATCTGCAAAAGTAAAGATACCGTGATTATGCAGAATTATCCCCTCTATCTCATCCCAGTTTCTATCTTTTGTAAGTTCATAGACTTTGTGAGCCAATTCAAAGCCCGGCATCACATAATCTACTATTAAAAAGTTCGGATAAAGCTTTGCAATGTTCTCTTTGCCACTCACTGCGTTTGAGATGGTAACAATTGCATCTGCATGGGTATGATCTACAAATTTGTAAGGAATGATGGCGTGGAGTATCGCTTCTACTGAAGGATTCGGTGCAGATGATGTCATCATCGCCTCTTTTTGTCCTTGTACCATTTCCACATCACTAAGTGATTCCTGTTTTGCCATCTCTAAAAGTGCATCCAGACGCACAGGAGCAAAGCCCTCAGCCTTGATGTCTGCAAGGTTCCATCCGCTCCCCTTCACATGTAAAACGTCAATACCGTCTATATCGCCCTTTACAGATGTATTGCCTCCCCCATGAAGCACCAACTCATCATTTGCACCCAAAAGATTCGATGTATAGACTCTCAGGTCCAAATTACTCTTACATTTTCCCGCTTCTTTATCACTCCATAAATTATCCATTACTCCCCCAATACTTCTAGTTCATCTGTATACTTCTCTTCACAGTACGGCTCATACGATGATTTGTACACAGCGTAATGTGCAGAGTTTTTATGCCCTTCAAGTGCCGCTTCATCTTCCCAAGTCTCTACTGCCATAAATCTTCTACGCTCATTTTCATACTGAAAAATCTCATAAAAAAGACACCCTTTCTCAGCCTTACTCGGTGCGACCATAGCACTGAGCAACTCTTTCATTTTCGCTTCACAGCCCTCTTTTGCTATGAAGGTTACACTCTTTGTTATTTTCATTATAAACCCATCTTATAAAATTATTTAATAGTTCGAGCCTGTGATTATATCAAATTTATGTTACTACTGTATAATAAACAAAAAAATAAGATAAAAAATATGGATTTACTACTAGAGATAGAAAACGTTATAGAAAAGAATGGTTCCGATTTTGAACTCTCAAAGCTCTTTAAGCAGTACATAAAAGAGTATAAAGCCTCTCTGCCTGAACTCTTTGAAAAAAATCAAGGCAAAGACTTCTTGGTCCGTCATACAAAGAAGCTCGACTCCATTATAGAACTGATGTATAAAACAGTCCTGCGTAGAACCTTTGGAAACTTTCTGCCGATGCGCAGCTCCATTCCCATTGCCATTGTTGCTCTTGGGAGCTATGGGCGTGAACAGCTCAGTGTCAATAGTGACATTGACCTGCTGATAGTCTATGAAGATATTGCAGGTTATAATACCCAGCTCATTATTGAAAAGCTCTTTTATCTCGCACTCGATGCGGGTATGAAACTCGGTCACCGTGTCCATGAGGTCAAAGACCTTTTTAAAGCAAGTACAGAAGATATCACCATTAAAACCTCTCTCATGGAGTCACGCCTCATTACCGGTTCTCCTTTTGTCTGGCATGCAACACAGCATATGCTCAACAAGATCCGTCTTCATAATCAAAAAGAGTTCTTAATAGCCAAAATAAAAGAGGCACAAGCGCGCCGTAAGAAGTACCCGAGCTCTATGCAGCCAAACATCAAAGAGAGTGTAGGCGGACTGCGCGATTCTCATCTTATTTTTTGGATAGCAAAGACCATCTATGGCATAGACAGTACAAAAGAGCTCAGTGGTACGGTTTTTTCTGATGAGGAGTACAAAGAGTACCGCATTGCACTTGAACTGCTCTACCGTGTTAGAAGTGCCCTGCATCTCATCACAGGCAAACAAGAAGACAGACTCCTTTTAGAGTATATTCCCGATGTAAGCAGACTTCTAGGCTTTAAAACCCAGACAAAACTCGCAAGCAAAGTGCTCGAAGCACAGTGGCAAATAAACAACTTTGTTCAAATTTTTGTCAAAAAGATGGTGCGTCCCTACATCTATGATGCACAGCATATCGCTGCGTTTAGAAAGAGTAGAATACAAAAGGGGTTTTATGAGCATAAGGCGAGACTCTATGCCTCCTTCCACCTTCCTGTTCAAAATATCAACAGACTCCTTGAACTGCTCATAGAAATCGAGGACAAAGAGTATAGATTTGATGCAGGGTTCCTCTACCAGTTCACGCGTGCAAATATTCCTTACCCTTTGAATAAA
>JALUZQ010000129.1 GCA_027011725.1 Sulfurimonas sp.
AGTGATAATATTAATTATAAAATATGCGTCTCTTTTGGCACTTCACTTGAGACCACTTTTTTATCTTCAATTTTGAGTATTCTATCACAAAGCGGTAACATTGCTTCGTCGTGGGTGACCATAATGACGGCTACATCTTGGTCTGTGGCTATTTTTTTAAGCATCTTGACAACATCTACAGAGCGTTTGATGTCAAGGGCTGCTGTGGGTTCATCAGCCAATATAATCTGTGGTTTATTTGCTAAAGCCCGTGCAATGGCAGCGCGTTGGTTTTGTCCTCCTGAGAGTGATGAGGGCATTGCGTTTGCTTTGTCGCCAATATCAAAATACTCCAAAAGCTCCATCGCTATCTTCTCACTCTCCTCTTTTGAAACGCCGTTTGTTTGAGGTACAAGCGTAACATTTTCTATGATATTTAAAAAAGGGATGAGGTAGTGTGCTTGGAAGATAAAGCCTATTTTTTCTCGTCGTATCTTACGTGTCTCTTTTGTCAGCCATTTGTTCTCATAAACCTTTTCATCTCCGAGCCAAATAGTACCGCTTGTCGGCTCTTCTACGCAGCCTATCATCATAAGCAGCGTTGTCTTTCCTGCACCACTAGGGGCTACAAGGGCGACAAGTTCGCCTTTGTTGACTTCAAAAGAGGCTCCGTTAATGACCTCTACAAGACTCTCACCTTTTCCGAAATTTTTAACGAGATTTTCTACTTTTATAGCTTGTTTGCTCATATTTATCCTCCTATTGCCTCTGCGGGGTCTGCTGCTATTACTTTTCGTACGCCTACAAAAGAGGCTAAAACAGATGCAATGATGATGACTATAAAAAGTCCAAAAGCATCGGGCGATTCAAGTACGACTCTTTTTGGAAACTTCGAGTAGATGAGATGAGCAAAAATATTTCCTGCTATAAAAGCAAGCACACCCATAAGCACCGTCTCTTGCACTATCATTTTAATGATCATCGAGTTTGGTATGCCTATAAGTTTCATAATGGCTATCTCTTTCATCTTTTCAAGCGTCATCGTGTAGATGATAAGTGCGATGATGATAGTCGAGACAACAACAAGTATGACAGTAAACATCCCTATCTGTTTCGATGCCATTTTTATGAGATTCTTGGTCAAAATTGTCTTCTCTTGCTCTGCTGTATAGACAGAGTTGTGTTTCCATTCTCTTATATCTTGTGCAACTTTATTGACATCATATCCACTCTGCACACGGGCAACGACTGTGTTTACCATATGTGAGTTCACACCGTTTATGCCTCTTGCTCTGTCATTTCTTATGCGGGCATTCGAGTAGAGAAACTGCAACTCTTGAGCATCTTTGAGTGAAATGTACACTAATGGGTCTCCACCCGAAGAGACTGTGCCATGTGTGACACCTACAACGGTGTAAATATCTCTACCTAAAGGGATTTTATCGCCGAGTTTAAAGCCTGTCTTATCTGTCACTACCATCTCGTAATGACTGCGTTTAAGCCCTCGTCCTGCTATGAGTTTGCTTGGATTTATGGGGTCAATATCGCCAAAAGGGTTAAAACCAACGGCAAAAACACGCACCATCTCATTTTTGAGAGGGAGTTGGAGGTTTTGAAAGGTGATGCCCTCTGAACTTTTCACTCCTTGTATGACATGAATGGTATCTTTTAAATCTTCATGCACTCGTGATGCTTCTGCAAAGGGGCCGAGTGTATTTTCCTGAACGACCCACAGATCAACATCCAAATCATCCAGCAAAACCTGTGCATCGATGATCATACCCCTATAAACACCCATCATAATCATAACAATGCCAAGCAACATCCCCACCCCTGCAGCAGTGACGATAAACTTTCCAAGAGTATGTTTTATCTCTTTTTGTGCTAAATTTATCATTAATGAACTCTTGCACCCTCAGAGAGAGGTTTTTTATTTGTTGCCGGCACAAGTATGACTGCGTTTGCAGCAAGGTTTTTCACAGCTGCTGTTTTGTCACTGATACCCAGCACTTTGACTTTTTGAAAGTGCGCTTTTTCATTTTCTACTATCCAAACACCACTTTTACCATCTTTATGCACTATTACCTCTGTAGGAATTTTGACAATATCTTTAAGTGTTTGTGTAGCTATGAGCACTTCTGCCTGTTCATTGATATAAAATGGAATCGGTAACTTCTCAAACGCAACATCTACCTCGCGCTCTTGTGTTACTGCGTCGCTCTGTGCAACAATGCGTTTGACTGCACCTGCAAATTTTTTCCCAGCTTGAGAGCGGAGCGTGATGCTTGCGTGTTGTCCTATTTTAATGTCACCACTAATACGCTCATCAATGTAAGTACGGATCCAAACATTTTGAGGGTTTACAATCTTAAATATGCTCTGCGTGGGTACAACACTCTGCGCTACATCTGCCTCTTTAGCGATGACATAACCATCAACCGGTGCATAAATTTTATAACGAGAGAGTTTTACTTCAAGTGCTTTGACACTTGTTTGTGCGCGTTTTACCTCTTGCATAGCAGAGTCAATGTGTGCTTTTGTTGCAGCAATTTGCGCTTTTATGGCATCGAGGTCTGCTTTTGCCT
>JALUZQ010000130.1 GCA_027011725.1 Sulfurimonas sp.
CTTATCCTTTGCAGTATAGAAAGTGTTTAAAATTTTTGGATTATACCTTTATTGTGCTAAAAAAGAGGTAAAATCCAAAAACATGAATTGAGATAAGAAGATTATAATGATGACAAGAATGAATGGAAAGAGGTGACTTTTAAAGACCCATGGCTGGATACCGAAAAATACCTGATTCACACCACGAAATCCAAGCCAAAGTCCTAAAAATGCTTTGATGGAAAGAGCGATTTGAAAAGTCGAGAGCCCATCAGGTCCTATTTCTCCAAAAACCTGTGTAAAGAGATAACTTCCCGTCACAACGGCTACTATAAGCGCTTTTGGCACTACTTTTCGTACATGTATCATGATGGCTTCACGTGCTTTTTTATGTTCTTCTTCTGATAATGACTGCTTCATTTTCATCATAAAAAGGTTGTCTGTAAAAAGAAAACCTCCATAGATAAAAACTGAAAAGATATGAATGGTATGTATGATTGTATAAAGCACTATTTATCTTTTTTTTGAGCTTTTCTAAAAAGATGGTAGTTTTCAGCTTCAAGCATATCTTCTACATATCCTGCAACACATTTTGTACAGTTTGTCCAGATACCTGAAGGTAGACGTACTTCGAGTTTTTTCTTCTCACGGAGCTTGATGATCTTCTTTGGAGAGAGAACTTTTGTAACCGGAGCAAAGTCCACATCTGTTAAGTCAATATCATCTTTATAAAAAATAGTCTGCTTTTTAAAGTTTCCCCATCCTGGAATACCATCTTCAGTGTAAGGTACTTCATGCCCATTTTTGAACTTCACCATCATTTTGTAGTGAGAATCTTCAAAAACCTGAGCAACTTTTCCTGCTCCAAAGACAAGTCCGTAGAGTTTGTCTTTTACTTTTACATTGTCAAAATATGCCATTTTTTCTCCTTTTGTAAAATGATACCTTATAAAGATTTCATTTTGATTACACTATGCTTTATACGCAACTTCCTTTTCTAGACCTAAAGCCCCATCAAAGAGTGTTTGCTCATCATATGCTTTTGCAATAAGCTGTAGCCCAACAGGCATACCTTCACCGTTTTTCATAATAGGCAGCGAAAGTGCCGGAAGTCCTGCAAGATTGACACTGATTGTGTAGAGGTCACTCAAGTACATATCCATAGGATTTGCAAGCTCCCCGAACTTTGGTGCAACACTTGGTGCAACAGGTGAGAGGATAAGGTCTACATCATTGAAAATCTTTGTATATTCATCTTTTATGAGGTGACGTGTTTTTTGTGCTTTTACGTAGTACGCTTCATAGTAGCCGCTTGAGAGTACAAAGTTTCCAAGCAGTATTCTGCGTTTGACTTCATCACCAAAACCCTCACTTCTTGTGTTGTAGTAGGTCTCTTCAAGGTTTTTTCCCTCAACACGGTTTCCATAACGTATGCCGTCATAACGTCCAAGGTTTGTTGTCGCCTCTGCCGTTGCTGTGATGTAGTATGCTGAAATGTCATACTTCGCATCCATCATTTCACGCTCAACTATGGTATGCCCTTGAGCTTTGAGTGCTTCTATGGCTTTTTCATAGGCTTCTTTTACATCATCACTTGCATTTTCAATGTACTTAGGAAGTACAGCAATAGTAAGCTTTCTCGCTGCGTTTAGATTAGGTACTACTTTATCATCTCTCATTGCATTTGTGGAGTCTTTTTCATCGCTGCCGCTGATGATGTCATATAAAATCGCTGCATCTTCAACATTTTGTGTCATAGGCCCGATCTGGTCTAAGCTTGAAGCATAAGCACCCAAACCATAACGACTTACACGTCCATACGTTGGTTTCATCCCGACTATACCGCAATATGCAGCAGGCTGGCGGATAGAACCCCCCGTATCACTTCCAAGTGCAGCTATGGCAAGACCTGCCCCAACAGCTGCGGCACTTCCTCCCGAGCTCCCACCGGGAACTCTGTCATTTGCATGAGGATTTTGTGTCTTCCCATAAAAGCTTGACTCAGTAGTTGAGCCCATAGCGAACTCATCCATATTTGTACGTCCAAACGGGCTGAGTCCTGCCTTTGTAAGTTTTTCTACAACAGTTGCATTATAAGGTGCGATGTAGCCTTGAAGTATCTTACTTCCTGAAGTTACAGACCAATCCTTTACCTGAATGTTGTCTTTGATGGCGATGGGCACACCCTCGCCAACATTTTTTACATCTATGTATGCGTTAAGCGTAGAATTCTCTTCTATTTTCGCCTTTAAATCATCTTTAAATTTCTTCAGTTCATTCTTGTCTAGTTGTAAAGCTTCTTTTAAAGTAATCACTCAATTTCCTAATAGTTAAATAATAACCGACATTATAGCAAAATTATAGAATGAATTTATGGGAGCAGAACTCTTAAGCTCTTACTCCCCCTCCTGATTCATCACTTGTTGGCTGTGCAAATCCATTATCGGGGATAAAACCGATATCGTGTAAAAATCTCTCTAGATAATCATCCCAGTGCCACGGTCGTTCTTGCTCCTCAAAGTCATATGGATTGTAATTGTCCATACATTGTCTCATCCATATCTCATAGTTTGATTCCTCTGA
>JALUZQ010000131.1 GCA_027011725.1 Sulfurimonas sp.
ACAGACCCTGAGCTTCGTGCAGAACTCCACGATGAGATTATTGGAGCACATCTACACTTCCTCTCAGGCAGTGATGTGGTTCTTTTTGAAGATATCATCGTAAGAATTGACAAAGTAGATATCTACCGAGCGCGTATTTTTGCCTCAGTTGTCGGAAAAGTCGATGTATAAAAACGAGTTTGACAAACATATTCAAAACAGAACTGTCTCAAACTCCTTTATATTTTTTGGAGAGAGTACATTTTTAATAGATATGTACACAAAGATGCTCTCCAACATCGACGATGCCAATACTCTTAGCTACTACCATGATGAGTATGACTTTGCCTCCGCAAAAGCACACCTCTCTCAAGGCTCTCTCTTTGGAGACAGAAATATTCTTGTCATTAAAAGTGAAAAGAAAGTTCCAAAAAAAGAGCTCGATGTACTTCTGGCACTCTGTGAAAAGAACCCCGACAATATTTTCATCTATGCCTACTATGGGAGTGATCATAAAACCTACAACAATGCAAAGGCCTTTGCCAAAACAAAAGCAATGAGTGTCCGTTTTTTTCACCCTAAAGAGTATGAGTCACAAAATATTCTCTTACAGATCGCACAGGAAAAAAGTGTCAAAATAGACAAATACACCCTCTCCCATCTGCTCAAAATTCATAATGGTGACATTGCCCTCGCTGCAAATGAGATAGAAAAATTTCGTGTTTACGACAGAGAGATCACAACAAAAGATGTGGATGCCCTTGTCTATGGACTCGCAGAGGTAAATCTTGAAGAGTTCATCAAAAAACTTTTTGCAAAAAAAGAGTACAAAGAAGATCTCAAAAGTCTGCTTGAACATGGCGAAGATGAGATACGCATCGTGAGTGCCATCACCGCTTACTTGACACAACTCTATATGTTTAACATTTACATACGAGTAAATGGAGCACCAAATGCCATAGAAATTCTAGGCTATAGAGCTCCGGGATTTGTTGTAGAGCAAAAAGCAGCGATGGCACTAAAACTCAAACCCCAAACCTATTTCAAACTTCACGAACTTCTCCTTTTGAGTGAGCTACAGATGAAAAGTTCGCATATTGACAAGAGTGCTATTTTATTTTCTACCTTAATTAAATTACAAAAACTCATTTAGAAAACAAAATTTAAAGATTTTCATACTATACTTCCATTATGAATAATTATACAAATGCACTTAGAGAACATCATTTAAAAGCAACTCCTCAACGACTGGAGATAGCTAATACCTTAGAGTATTATGGGCACATTAACATAGATAATTTATACGAGATCATGCTCAAAAAATTCAACTCTATATCTTTAGCAACAATTTATAAAAACATTAACCTGATGCTTGAGAACTCTTTTATACAAGAGGTAAAAATACCTCATGAAAAATCTGTTTATGAACTTACAAAAGAGGCACACTCACATCTCGTTTGCAACAAGTGTGGTTCCATAGAAGATGTCTCCATCGACCTGCCCGTAGTTACCCATGCAGTGAGTAACAACTCTGATTTTAAAATCGACAAAGTAGATGTCGTATTTTCAGGAGTCTGCAAAAAGTGCCAGTCACTTTAACATATACTCAGAACACTTTTTGTATAATGGCGTATTAATTTTTCCAAGAAGGAATACCAATGCGTGGATATAAAATTTTTGCTGGTTCAGCAAGTACTGAATTTGCAAAAGAGATTTGTAATATTTTAGATGTGCCGCTAGCAAAAGCGGATGTAAAAAAGTTTAGTGACGGTGAGATTTCAGTACAGATTGCTGAGAGTGTACGTGGTCGTGATGTATTTATAGTCCAATCAACTGGTGCTCCTTCAAATGACAACCTTATGGAACTGCTCATTATGACAGATGCGCTCAAGCGTTCATCTGCATCAAGTATCACAGCGGTTGTACCATACTATGGCTATGCAAGACAAGACAGAAAAGCTGCTCCTCGTGTACCTATTACTGCAAAACTCGTAGCGAACCTTTATGAGACGGCAGGAATAGACAGAGTGGTTACCATAGACCTTCATGCCGGTCAAATTCAAGGCTTCTTCGATATTCCTGTTGACAATCTTTACGGCTCTATCACTTTTGAGCAATACATCAAAAGTAAAAACCTCAAAAACCCAATTATCGCTTCTCCGGACATCGGTGGTGTAGCACGTGCTAGATACTTCGCAAAACGTATGGGACTTGAGATGGTTATCGTAGATAAGCGTCGTGAAAAAGCAAATGAGAGTGAAGTTATGAACATCATCGGTGATGTTGAAGGTCATGATGTCATTATGATAGATGATATGGTCGATACAGCAGGAACAATGGTCAAAGCAGCGACAGCACTCAAAAACAATGGTGCAACTTCTGTAATGGCTTGTGCTACGCATGGAGTTCTCAGTGGAAAAGCATATGAAAACCTTGATAAAGGTGAACTTGATGAGCTCATTATTACCAATACACTTGCAACAAAAGAGCATAAAAACATTAAAGTGCTCACAGTTGCACCACTCTTTGCTGAAGTTATACGTAGAGTTTATCACAACGAGAGTGTTAATTCACTC
>JALUZQ010000132.1 GCA_027011725.1 Sulfurimonas sp.
GGTCATGGCAAAGCTCTCAAAGAACTTACCGACAATTCCACTCATATTCGAAACAGGTAAAAAGACTGAGAGTAGCATTGCTGAAATGGCTAAAATGGCAAAGGCCATCTCTTTTGTTCCCTCATACGCTGCTTCGAATTTGCCCATACCTGCTTCCATCTTTTTGTAGATGTTCTCGATGACAACAATGGCATCATCAATGATAATACCGATGGCGAGTGTAAGTCCGATAAGCGTCATTTTGTTGAGATCATATCCCATCAAGTGCATAAGCGCAAAGGTACCGAAAATGGATGCGGGAATAGCTAGTGCAGAGATAAAGGTAATGCGAACATTACGTAAAAAGATAAAAATGATAATAGCAGCAAGAATAGCACCATAGATAAGGTCGAACTTTACATCTTCAAGTGAATTGATGATGAAAGGTGTCGTGTCTTGAAGCAGTTCTACGCCAAATCTATCGCCGCTCATTGTTTGCAGTTGCGGAACTGCAGCTTTGACACGATTGACAATGTCAATGGTATTTGTTCCTGAAATTTTCTGTATTTCAAGCATAACACCCGGAGTACCATTGTAAGAGGAGTAACTTTGCGCATCACTGAGCGTGTCAATGACCTTGGCAACATCTTTAAGGCGTATGCTCTCTTTTATTTTGATATTTTGCAGCTCTGTAACACTTGGTGCATCTGCTTGCACTTTTAAAATATACTCATGTTTATCAGTGATGAGTTTTCCACCGCCTATTTTGACATTTTCATTTTGCACTGCACGGTTAAGCTCAAGTACAGTGATACCATACTTGTTGAGCGCATCGATGTCAGGAAATATTTTTATCTCTCTGTCTCTGTAGCCGATGATGTTTACACCACCTACACCTATGATCTTTTGCAGTGCAGGTTTTACTTTCTCATCTGCAAAGAGCATAAGATTTTTCAAGTTATCTTTTTTGGCTGTTAAAAAGAGGTTGATGATGGACGCACTCCCGATGTCAAGTTTACTGACAAGGGGTGTTCTTGCATCTTTTGGCAGCTCTACGGCTGCAACTTTATCGCGTACATCATTTGTCGCTTCATCGATGTTGCGCTCTAAAAAGAACTTCACCATAATGATGCTCACCCCATCAGAACTTGTTGAGGTGATGGAGTCCACACCGCCTATTTGGGAGATGGCCTCTTCTATTTTATCAGTGACCTGTGACTCCATAGTGCTTGGCTCAGCTCCAGGATAGATGGTTTTAACGGTGACCATAGGAAAGTCAATGTTTGGATAGAGTGCAGAGGGCATACTCTTAAAGCTCATATATCCAAAGATCACCAATGTAAGTACATACATCAGTGTCGTTATAGGTCTGTTTATGGCTGTTTTATACATGCTGACCTACTTTTTAGAGATGATGTAGCCATCACCAAAGAGTCCGGGAGTAAAATCTTTTGTCAGAACCTCTGCTGTTATTTTTCTGTCTTGAAAGTTTGCACGTGGGTATATTTTAGAGATTTTGCCCTTATATGTTTTTTCATCTCCATCGAGTTTGTACTCAAAGATATCGCCGACATGTACAAGCTTTCTATTTTTTTGATCAAACTTGAGGAGCAGCTTTCTTTTTGAACTGCTTTGAATCTTAAACGCAGTACGCAGCATCATCCCGCTTACAGCATCACCAACTTCGATCTTTTTTGTGTAGATTACACCATTAAATGGAGCTTTGAGAAAGGTTTTGTTGTAGAGTGCCTGTTGGTAGGCCAACTGATCTTTTGCACTTTCGTACTTATTTGCCACGGCATCAAATTTTGCCTCATCTATAAGATTTTTGATCTTGAGCTGGCGTTCATAATCTTTCTTTGCATATTTGTATGTTGTTCTGGCAACCTCTAACATTGCTTTTATGTCACTGTTCTCAAGCTCTGCGAGTATCTCGCCTTTGTGGACTCTGCTCCCTACACCGACATTGATTTTATCAACAATGCCGCTTGCTATAAAAGCAAGGTTTGCATCTTTGAGAGGATGCACAAGAAAGGTTGCATAAACCTCGGCTGCGTTTGCAAAACTAACAAACATTAGTAGTGTTATGAGTATCTTTTTCATTATTGTAACTCCTCGAGTATATTTTTTCCACTATAGTAGTAGTAGGTAGCATAAGCAACTTCCAAGTCATTGAGGCTGCTCTCATAGAGTGCTTTTGTACTTGTTCTTTTTGTCAGTGCATCAAGATAAACAATGTAGTCTACGATGCCGGCATTGTATTTTTTCTCAATGGTCTCAAAGGCACTTGTTGCTGCGTTTAGGGCACTTTTTGAGCTCTTTATTTTGAGTTTTGCCGTCTCTATTCTTGCGAGTGCGAGGGAGTACTGCATCTTTTGCTCTTTGGTTTTGTACGCTATCTGGGATTGGAGTGCCGCTGCGTTTAGTTTGAGTGCCTCTTTTGTTTTTGCAAGTCTGCCAAAATCAAAAAGACGAAAGTTCGCACTCAGAAGCAGCACGTTTTGCTTTTCAAGCGGTTTTGCAAATTGATTTGCTAAAGGATCGAGCCTGTCATAATTATAGAGACTGTATTTGTC
>JALUZQ010000133.1 GCA_027011725.1 Sulfurimonas sp.
AGGTCTTGCACAGAGAATTCACAGTGGAGATGTTCCGACATCACTACAAAACAAGCGTCTGATTGCACTTGATATGTCTGCACTTATTGCAGGTGCGAAGTATCGTGGTGAGTTTGAAGACCGTCTTAAAGCAGTCATTGATGAGGTCAAAGAGAGTGGAAATATCATTCTTTTCATTGATGAGATCCATACTATTGTCGGTGCGGGTGCATCTGAAGGGTCAATGGATGCGGCGAACATCTTAAAACCTGCTCTTGCTCGTGGTGAATTGCACACTATCGGTGCAACGACTTTAAAAGAGTATAGAAAGTACTTTGAAAAAGATGCAGCATTGCAACGCCGTTTCTTGCCAATTAGCGTGGATGAGCCGTCAGTAAATCAGTCACTCCAAATTCTTCGTGGAATTAAAGAGAGACTTGAAGCACACCATAATGTTAACATTACAGACTCTGCGCTCGTGGCTGCTGCAAAACTCTCAGACAGATATATCGCGGACAGATTCCTTCCGGATAAAGCGATTGACCTGATTGATGAGGCGGCAGCTGAGCTGAAAATGCAAATAGAGTCTGAGCCAAATGAGCTGAGTGCTGCAAAACGTAAGCTCTCTGAACTTATGGTTGAGAAAGAGGCACTCAAAATGGAGAAAACTCCATCGAATGAGAAACGCCTTGAAGAGATAGAAAAAGAGCTTGCCGATGTTGAAGAAAAAGTAAGAAACCTTGAGTCTCAGTTCCAAACAGAAAAAGAGGTATTTGAAAAAATATCTTCCATTAAAGTTGAGATCGAGGCAAAACGCCGTGAAGCTGAACTTGCAAAAGCACAGTCTGACTTTAACCGTGCGGCAGAGATCGAGTATGGTGAGATTCCAAAGCTGCTTGAAGAAGAAAAAGCACTCAATGAACAGTGGGAGAGAATGCAAGAGGCTGGAACGCTTCTTAAAAATTCAGTAGATGAAGAGTCTATTGCATCTATTGTAAGTAGATGGACGGGTATTCCGGTCAATAAAATGCTTCAAAGTGAAAAAGATAAAATCTTACACGTTGAAGATGAACTCAATAAAACAGTTGTTGGACAAGCAAGAGCGACACATGCAGTTGCGCGTGCTATTAAGCGTAACAAAGCAGGGCTTAGTGATAAAAACAGACCGATAGGTAGCTTCTTGTTCTTAGGACCTACCGGTGTTGGTAAAACACAAACGGCTAAGACTTTGGCGAAGTTCCTCTTTGACTCAGAGGATGCGATGATTCGTATCGATATGAGTGAATATATGGAAAAACACGCAGTCTCTCGTCTTGTAGGTGCGGCACCTGGATATGTAGGATACGAAGAGGGTGGACAACTCACCGAAGCGGTAAGAAGAAAACCTTACAGCGTTATCTTATTTGATGAGGTTGAAAAGGCGCATCCGGATGTATTTAACATCCTTTTACAGGTGCTTGATGATGGACGTTTGACAGACAACAAAGGGGTAACGGTAGACTTTACAAATACCATTATCATCTTGACGTCAAACATTGCAAGTGACAAGATTATTAACAACCCTCAAGGGGAAGAACTTGACAATATGGTTATGGCTGAGTTAAAACAAGCCTTCAAACCTGAGTTCTTGAACAGACTCGATGAAGTTGTTATCTTTAACGCACTTGGCAAAGAGCAAATTAAAGGTATCGTTGAAATATTCTTTGACGATATTAGAAAGAAAGTCAAAGAGCGTGATATCGAACTTGTTCTCTCTGAAGAGGCAAAAGAGTATATTGCAGAGGCTGGATTTGACCCTGTATATGGTGCTCGTCCGCTTAAACGTGCACTCTATGAGATTGTTGAAGATCGCTTAGCAGATCTTATCTTAGAAGGCCGTGTGACTGAAGGTTCACGTGTTGAATTTACAGTACAAAACGGACAAGTGGAAGTAAAAGTCTCTTAAGAGACTTCACTTCCAATGTGTTCTTCTATGCTTAAAGGCTTCCCTAAGTAGTAGCCTTGAGCATAATCTACCCCAAGTTTTTTAACAGTGTCTAAGATCTCCTTAGATGCAACAAACTCCGCTATTGTTTCCACACCCAATCTTTTTGCAAGATCTATAATCGTTTGAACCATAATCTTGGAATGCTCATCCGTATTTATATTTGAAATCAGTGAAGCGTCTATTTTTATGAAATCTATAGGCAGCTTTAGAACATGAGCAAAATTAGAATACCCACTTCCAAAATCATCAAGGGCTATTTTTACCCCATACTCTTTTACTTTTTCACAAAATTTTAAAACCAAGTCATAGTTTTGAAAATCCTCTGTTTCTAAAAGCTCAATTGTAAGCAGCTCTTTTTGAGAGAAATTCTCTAATTGTTCTTCAAGATAGTGCATAGTCTCATCATTCGCCATATCTGCGAGGGAGATATTTAAACTACACGGTATGTTATATGTTTGGATAGCTTGGAGTGTGTTGTCAACTACTTTTTCAGTGATTTTGTCATAGAGTTTATGGCGTTTTGCAACATCTAAAAATTTAAAAGGGGCAATGATATTGCCATCTTCATCTTTTAGACGCACAAGAGATTCATATTTGAAAGGTTTGTTACTCTCTTGAATAGGTACTATTGGTTGAAAATGTGAGAGAATGGTATTATGTTCAAGTGCATAGTTTATCTTTTTTCTATAGAGCATATCATCTTTGTGCTCTTGTTCGAGGTCTTTGTCTTTGTTGAAAATTGAGAGAGCGATATTTTTTGTTTTTGCCTCTTTGAGTGCCATGTCCGCATACGCCAACATTCTGTTGTCGTTGGTACAGGCAATACCGGCACTTATTTTGAAGTATGATTGGGTTGAACCATGTGTGAAAGCCTCTTTTGCATACTCATTGAGAAGCTCTCGAATGTAGGAAATAAACTCTGCTTCATTTATGGAAATGTTGTGTAGTGCCACTATTGTAAACTCATCTCCTCCTATATGATAGAGCATAAATGGAAGTTCGGCTACTTTTGTTTTTAGAAATGCCGCTGTATATTTTAGGGCTTCATTTCCACTCTCCTCTCCATATACATCATTAAAAGATTGGAATTTATCAATATTTAAAATAGCCATACAACTAAAGTTATACTCCTGCATATCTTCAAGCAGTCTGTTACGATTTGGAAGTTTTGTAATTGGATGGGTATATATTTTTTTGAGTATCTCTTCAGATTTTTCTTTTACTTCTCTCTCTAGGTCTTGGTTATAAGAGAGAAGTTTTACTTCTGAGGCTTTGAGCTCACTTTCAGCTTTTTGCGCACGTTCAAGTTGGCTTTTAAGTCTCTTTTGCAGTGTGTAAAATTTATAAAACGCAGCAGCTAAAAGAAGCATAGAGAGAATAAAAGAGAAGATGATGAGATAAGAGCTGGTGGTATTGGTCTCTTTGACTCGAAATATTCTTTGGTAGAGGGCTGCGTTTGCAAGGTCAACAAGCCGTTTGGTGTCTTGGGCAAACTTGAGTGTAATGCTGTTAAATCCTATAATTGCGTCTTGTATATCTATCTCTTCATTTGATTTGACTGCTTCAATGAGGGAATTTCTTACAAGCTTGTAAGCAACAAGCCTGTTGTTGAGTTTATGTAAAATACGTACATATTCCTCTGAGAGATTATTTTTTGTAGCATACTTTTCGAGTTGATGAATGTCTTTTTGTATCTTGTCGAAATTTTGCATTTTATCGGAGAGTGTATGATGCAGCAGCAGCTCCTGCAGCAGTGCAACTTGTGTGTTCTTGACATCATAGTTGAGTTGATTCGTGTAGTAATTGAGTTTTATCTGTTCGCGGTCAAGTTGTGTGAGGAGTTTATTGTTAGTGTGTATATTTTTATAACTGATGATAAATGAGATCAGCAGTAAAATCAGACCAAGAACGAGCGCTGTATAGGTTCTACCACCGAGTGAGATATGCATAGTTAAAATCTCGCCTCAAAACTTACACTGCCTATGTCTTGTCTGGCATCTTTTTTTGCCGGTTCTCCAAAGTGCCACCCACTTCCTGTGTACTCCTCTTTAATAGTTAAAAAAGAGACTTTCAAGTTAAGATACTTATGAAACTGCCAAAGTGTATAGAGTTCAAGTACCTGACCTCTGGTTGCAAGTTTGTTGTAGATGTCTTCAGCTCCCTGCGTTGCCCCATACCAGTATTTGCTGCCGTAGTTGTACTCAAGACCGATGTTGAGCGCCTTTGAGAAATCATATTTTGTTCCCATATAAAAAGCATAACCGTTTTTCTTCAGCATAGTACCACTTGCATAGTCAGCCGTTGTAAAACCGGGTAAGCCTTCTGTAGTGGTAGTATTACTATCGCTTTGCATTGTGTAGTTTTCTTCATTTCCATTTGGATGTGGATTTGAGACAGCCGTGTGTATAAAGAGCGTAGCTAGCGTTTGTTCTATGTGTGGCAAGTCAATACCTGCGCCAAAGGTTATCATAGTGCCGAGATCTTTTGAATGGGATGAATCAACATCCGGGCCAAGGTAAGGATGTGCCTTTAAACTGTTCAGTACATTGACACCAAAGGAGAGGAGTGCGTTTGTGTGGAGGATGTTGAGATTCTTATCGGCATAAAGACCGATGATGTTTGCATTGTCAATGTTCTCTCTGTTACACTGGTACGGGTAGAAGTTTGGACGGAGTGTATATGCTCGAGCAAGGACTAAACGTGTATAAAAGTCGTTGGAAAATTTTTGTGTTGCAATAAAACCATAGGTATTCATATCAAAAACAAGTGCAGGAAAGAGTGCGCTGCGTTTTTTATTTTGAGCATATTGCATCGGTGTACCGTTTGTTGTAGGTAAAATACCAAAAGAGAAAGTGAACTTCTCTCCTACAGGTGAGTGCATTGTGTAGTCAATGTAGGCACGGTCAACATCAAACGCCGAACCTGCTGTACCTGATTTTATATCACGTGAGAGTATACATATACGTTGATTTGACTGGGATGAGCCCATGTTTACAAGACGACCGTAAAACTTGATGTCATCAAGCTGCATATTCATATTGAGTCGAAAACGTACAAGAGAAGCGATCTCAAAATCTTTGCTAAACTCATCACGTAACTGTTTTCCATGGAGAGGGCCACCGACAATTTTTGTATTTTCTCCTTCTATACCTTTATTTGTATATTGAAATTTGTCTAAACGCAGGAGAAGTTCCGGAGAGAGGTTGAGTTTGTCTAAAATAGATTTCATCTCTACTTTTTCCAAAATATCGAAACCCTCATCCATTCCGGCATTTGCATTTGCATCTTTTTTCTCTATTTGATCGAGGCGTGCACCAATCTTTTCTAATTCGTTGAGTACATTTTGGGAAAGTTCTTCTTGTGCATACAGTAATAGGGGTAATAGCAGTATAAGTATATATTTCATTATTAGAGTCCTGGAATTATTGGTTGTTCAGAGTCTGCAGCATGCTCTATAAGATATTTTTTGAGTGCCAGTCGGGTAGAAATGGGGAGTTTTTCAAGTTTGTAACGTTTGAGATGTCTTGGTGAAGAGAAGACCCTCTCCCATTGGATGGTGGCTTTTTGACCACCATAGAGATTAAACTTCTTCGCGAGTGCTTCAATGTCGCTTGAAGAGTGCTCCTGCTGGGCAAATACCAACAAAGGAGTGAAAATAAAGAGAAAATAAATAATATAAAGATTCTTCATTTTGCTCCTTTACTTCCATATAGTATTATGTTGGCATAATTATAACATAAGTAAAGTTTTAGGTATTAACCGCTCTTTAAGTAAAGCTTTTGTACAATTGCGCTCTTAAATTACATAAGGATATGTCAATATGAAAAGAACATACCAACCACATAATACACCTAGAAAACGAACTCATGGTTTTAGAGCTAGAATGGCTACTAAAAATGGTCGTAACGTAATCAACCGTCGTCGTGCTAAAGGTCGTAAAAAATTGTCAGTATAGGCGGATTTGATCTACTGAAACAACATCGTGAGTTTCAGTATGTCTACAACAAAGGAAAAAACCAACATTCTAAGAGTGTTGTCCTCTTTTTTCTTCCCCAAAATGGAATTCACAAAGTAGGTTTTACTGCTACCAAGAAAATTGGAAACGCAGTGAAGCGTAATCGTGCAAAGCGTCGTATGCGTGCACTCTTTCGTGAATACTCCGACTCTCTCAAAGATGGTACTTATATATTTGTTGCAAAAGCAGGATTGTTTGATTCCTCATACGAGGCATTAAAAGATGATTTCCAAAGGGTACTCTCACGTGCGAAAACTTTTTCTTAAACTTTTATGGATTTATCAGAAGTTTTTTACACTTATCGGTTATGGTTCGTGTCGTTATTACCCAACTTGTAGCGAATATGCACGAATTCATTTTGAAAACAACTCAATTTCAAGTGCATTTTACCACTCTTTTACTAGAATACTACGTTGCAATCAACTTTTTGAAGGCGGCATAGAGTACCCCTTGCTGGATAAACTCTCGCTACGTCCTGAAAAACTCGATGTTGATTCTATAAAATATTGGTTGGTTCCCAATAAAAAAAACCGTTATTACATCATAAAAAATTTTTCATATAAAGGGTAATTTGTGTTAGACA
Organism: Sulfurimonas sp.; assembly: GCA_027011725.1. Taxonomy (GTDB): domain Bacteria; phylum Campylobacterota; class Campylobacteria; order Campylobacterales; family Sulfurimonadaceae; genus Sulfurimonas. The sequence continues at coordinate 6,565 of JALUZQ010000133.1, forward strand.
AGATGTCACCAAATCAAAGGCTCATCATAGCCGTTGTGTTATCAGTAATTTTTTTCGTAGGATATACTGCGATATTTCCACCAAAAGAAGAAGCGCTGTCCAAAGAGACTAAAACTAAAGAGAGTGTAACGACTGCTCAAGAGACAAAAAGTGTTGCTCAAAAAGTAGAAGAGGCATCAGGTCATGCTGTTGCTGCTCAAGAGAAACTTGAACAGAGCCTTTCTACGAACATTGTCGTTATTAAGAACGAAAAGTTTATTCTAAAAATAGATACGTTAGGGCGCATCGCATCAAAAGAGTTACTCGAAGAGAAGTTTAGAAATGATGACGATCTTCATGCTCAGGTCATTCCGGCACAAGGAACAAAACCACTTTTCATTAGATTTGCAGATGATGCTATCAATGATGAGGCTATGCGTGTTCCTTATGTTGCAAATGTTCATGAAGTAGAGCTTGACAACGCTCCTGTTACAGTGACATTGACTCAACAACTCTCTAGTCTCACTGTTACGAAAAAACTTACATTCTATGCAGATGGACATTATGACATAGACCTTTCAGTCTCCAAACCTGTGAGATACTTTGTCTACCTTGGAGACAGACCACATGTTTCTAAAAAGCTTATGGCGGTTGCAGGAGCTATGGTCTATACCGGTGATGATGTTGTTCATATCATTGAAGACGGTGATGCTGAGGGCAGACAGATATTTCAAGATGTAAAACTTGCATCTTCGTTCGATCAGTATACGGCGATTATGCTCTATGGATTTCCTAAAGATACAAGTGTCATAGTAGAACGTGGTAAAGATGACAATCCTGTTGTCTATTTTGAAGGTGCACAACAAGAGAAACTTCATGGGTATATAGGGCCAAAAGAGCATAAAGTGCTTAAGGCTATCGACCCTGTACTTACAAATGCTATAGAGTATGGCTGGTTTACATTCGCTGCAAAACCTCTTTTTGCACTACTTTCATGGCTGCATGGTATTTTTGGTAACTGGGGATGGGCTATTATTGCGCTTACTGCTATCATTCGAATCGTGCTCTATCCTTTGACATACAAAGGTATGGTCTCTATGCAAAAAATGAAAGAGCTTGCTCCAAAACTCAAAGAGCTTAAAGAGAAGTATAAAAAAGATCCGCAAAAGCTAAACGCAGCAACTATGGAGATGTATAAAAAACACGGTGCGAATCCACTTGGCGGTTGTTTGCCGATGTTATTGCAGATTCCTGTCTTCTTTGCACTCTACCGTACACTTCTAAACGCAGTGGAACTGCAAGGTGCTCCATGGATACTGTGGATACAAGATCTTTCCCGTATGGACCCGTACTATGTGCTTCCAATTCTAATGGGTGCTTCAATGTTCATACAACAACGTATGACGCCGAACAACTTTACAGATCCAATGCAAGAAAAAGTATTTAAATACCTTCCTGTTATTTTTACATTTTTCTTTGTAACATTCCCTTCAGGGTTAGTGCTTTACTGGTTTACGAACAACCTTTTCTCTATTGCACAACAGTACATTGTGAATCAGCAGTTTAAAAATGCGAAAGACCTTAAAGCTGCTATTGAAAAAAAGAGTGAGAAATAGACTATGATTAAGATAGAAGCAGTAACTTTAGAGGATGCATTTAATGACGCTGCGGCTTCTTTAGAGTGTTCTGTGACAGAGCTTGCTATTGAAGTTGTACAAGTGCCGAGCAATGGTTTTTTAGGTTTTTTTAAAAAGAATGCCATTATTGTTGCAACAGTAAAACCTAAAGAGGACAAAGCAGTTGAAGATACAGCTCAAACGCAAGAGAGTGTTGCTCCGCAAGAGAAAACAGCGGTAGTTGAAGAGGAGTCTATTCCTGAACCGACGATCATCAATGATACTATTCTTCCAACATCATTTGTAAGTGATCAAGATGAGCAGGATGAAGACCTTGCAAGTGGTTTAGACTATACAGCTGATTATGACGATGAGTATGATGAAGAGTTTGAAGAGACTCTTCCTGCGGCAGTGGCAATAGAGACGATAGCTGCAGAAGTAGAAAAAGAGATTAACGATCTTTTTGCTCGTATCTGTTTTGAAATAGACAAAATAGCGGTCAGTGTTTATGATAAAGAGACGATTTTAGTAGAGTTTCAAGGCGAAGATGCTGCACTGCTGATAGGAAAAGAGGGATACCGTTACAAGGCACTCTCTTATATGCTCTTTAACTGGATTAACTCAAAGTATGATGTACAGCTGCGTTTAGAAATAGCAGAGTTCTTAAAAAATCAAGAAGAGTCTGTTGCCCGTTACCTTGAAGGTGTGTATGAAAGCATTGACAGAGACGGTCGTGCACAGACAAAAATACTTGATGGCGTACTTGTGC
>JALUZQ010000134.1 GCA_027011725.1 Sulfurimonas sp.
ACGGGTCGCATCTGAGTTTAAAAACTCTTCATCCTCTACCGCTATTTTATATGTTGGACTCTGCTTGATTTTCTCAACAAGTTCATGAACCTTTGGTTCTTCTGACTCTAGTTTTGGTTTTTCCCATGGAAGTTGTGTCTCTCTTTTTGTTTTTTTCATCTATAGTGCCTCTTCTCCATATCTTTTTTTATAGTATTTAATAACACCCATTTTTACAATGTCATTGAAGACAAACCATACCGTGACATAGCCCCATAAAAAGAGTGCCCATTGCCAGTTTATACGTGTCATCAGATCAAAACTGTAAAGCCCTATGCCCGTTCCAATAAGCGCCGTAATAAAAGAGGCCAAAAAGAGCGGCCATGACGGGTATGGTTTTTTAAAGAACCAGTCTGCTATACGGGTATTGAAAATCGTGTAGTGCCCTGCAATGATAAGTTTTAAAAAGAAGAGTGTCTGTACAAATCCTAAAAACGACTTATCATCTTTCATATCGATCCATGAAGGCACTTCAGGTAAGAACATTGCCGTATCAGGATGTGATTTTAGATACACCATCGTGATGTAAAAGATCAAAAATGAACTCATCACTCCTGCAATTCCAAGCCAGCTTGAAAGTACAAAAACTACTTTCATATCCCAACGAACAGGTTTAGACTCCACTTTTGTATTATCATACGCAATGGTCATAATAGGGATGTCATTAAGCAGAGCCAAAAGTATGATCATAATTGCCGTAATAGGGTAGAAGTCAAAAATGACAATGGCCAAAGTCATGAACATCAAAATTCTTATAGTCTCGGCAATTCTATAGACCACATAGCTTTTCATTCGCTCAAAGACGATGCGCGCCTGCTCAATAGCATCGACAATAACACGCAGTCCAGGAGCCATTAAAACAATGTCAGCTGCCGCGCGTGCTGCATCAGTTGCACCACTTACCGCGATTCCACAGTCTGCTTTTTTGAGTGCCGGAGCATCATTGACACCATCACCCGTCATACCGACGATATGATCAGCTTTTTGCAGTTTCTCAACGATGTAGTATTTATCTTCAGGAAAGACCTGTGCAAAGCCGTTGGTATTTTCAATAATACGAATAATGTCAGACTCATGTTTTTTTACACTTCCCTCTTCTAAAGGTTGTGCTGCGAGCTCTTTTTTGACTTCGTTTACGATCTTATCCACTGCAGCTTTGAGCTCTTCTTCACTCAACTGCGTTTGGACTGTCTTTAAAATAGAACGCGAAAGAATTTCTGAGAGATAGACATACTCTTTTGTGCTCTCACCCTTGAGCTCTTTGATGTCTTCTATGTCTGTACCGATTCCAAGCAGACCTGCTATGTACTTCGCAACGGCCGTGTTGTCTCCTGTGACCATTTTCACAGCAACACCCTTTGCATTTGCTTCGGCTATGGCCTCTTTAGAGTCTTCACGTGGAGGGTCAAAGAGTGGAAGTAGTCCTACAAAATGGTACTTGTCCTCTTCACACTTTTTATAGGCAACACCAAGTGTACGAAAGCCTTTTTGTGCGAACTCTTCTACCTCTGTGTAAGCTGTTTTCTTATCAAACTCATTTTCATAACAAAGCTCTATAATAACCTGTGGAGCACCTTTTGTGTAAATGTATTCTTCATAGAGTCCTTCTGTCTTTTTATGAACAGGATCAAAAGGAATAAACTTTTTCATTTTAGCCTGCGCAAGATCTTTACTAAGATTATGCTCTTGTATATAGTCAAATATTGGCTTCTCTATAGGGTCTTCATTCTCTTTTTTACTTGCAAACGCAGCAAAAAGCATTAGCTTGTCTCTATCAAATCCTTTGACTACATAAGGATCTGCCAAAGACATTTTATTTTGTGTGAGCGTTCCTGTTTTGTCTGAGCAGAGTATGTCCATACCTGCAGCCTCTTCGATGGCAGAGAGTTTGGTAACTATGGCCTCTTTTGTCGCTAAAACGCGAGCACCTAAAGCCATAGTAACAGTTAAAACCGCAGGCATTGCCACAGGAATGGCAGAAATGGTCAAAATAAGTGCAAAAATGAGCAGGTCTAAAAGGGGCTCTCCCTTAGATACACCATGCCAAATGATGATGGCAATTAAAAAGACAGTGACAAATATGAGAAAATCTCCCACTTTTATAACCATTTTTTGAAAATGTCCACTCTCCTCTTTTTCAGCCTTTGCAACAAGCCCTACTGTCTTTCCAAAGTAGGTATTGAGCGCTGTGGCTGTTACTTTTGCGATCATTTCCCCTTGTTTGACTACTGCGTTTGCATAGAGTGTTTCTCCTGCTTGTTTATTGACAGGTAGAGACTCTCCTGTAAGTGCAGATTGATCTACTTGAAGAAAATCTCCTCCGCCAAGGAGTTCACAATCCGCCGGGACAACATCGCCTATTTTTACTTTGATAATGTCATCAGGAACTATTTCCTTTGCGTCAATGCTCTTCCACTCTCCATCACGCAGCACCAAGGCTTTTCGAGCAAGTTTTTGTTTGAGCACTGCTATGGCACTCAGCGCCTTGGACTCTTG
>JALUZQ010000135.1 GCA_027011725.1 Sulfurimonas sp.
AGAAAAAAGATATAAGGAAGAAAGATGTAAACACTATAAAGCCACTAAAACTTAGTGGCTTTTAAATTAATTAAAATCGACGTGCGTACCTTTATAAGTTGCAGTAGAACTCGCAGCGTTTCCATCAGCATCTGTAAGTGTCCCAGCTACTGTTACGTCATTTCCTGACGTTGTAACTGTTAAACCTGTACATGCAGGAATATTTGCTTTAGCAGTAGCAGGTTCAGTTCCTGTAGCAGTATAAGCAGCAACAAGGTCAGATAAACATGTAGCAACATTTGCCTTTTCTTTCACAAACTTCGCATCATCACGAGTAGCCGCAAGTTTTGGAATGGCAACTGCTGCCAAAATACCTAAAATAACAATAACAAAGATCAATTCGATCATAGTAAAACCAGCTCTTTTCATAAAGAACTCCTTAATTGAAATATTTGGATTACACTAGTAATCTTGAGAACCATTATGAGCCTATATTATTTAAACTTTGCTTAAACAAGTTATTTTTAGCTCAAGTTTGATAAAAAAGCTCAAAATATTTAATAATGAAAAATAATATTTTACAAAAATATAAACATTCATATTTTGGTACTAAAATTGCTTGTAAATAATTAATATATAAACTATGGAGTATTTTATGGGTTTTGAAATATCGAAAACACACGCACTTTTAGCTCAAGCTATGGACTATCGCGCAGCGCGTCAAGATATGATATCTTCAAACATTGCAAACGCAGATACACCCTACTACAAACCAAGAGACATCAGTTTTCAAGATGCACTCATCGCAAAACGCAATGAACTCTATGAAGAGCCTGCAAAAACGTTACAAATGGCACGTACAAATGAGAGAGACCTCCAACCTCAAAAAGAGCGTGAAAGCATCAAACCAACACTCTTTTTTAGAGATGGTCATATGGCACGAAACGATGGGAACAGCGTGGACATAGATGTAGAAACTACAGAGATGAGTAAAAACTCCATCATGTTTAACGCGCTTGTTATGGCAAACAAAAAAGACACTGCCATTTTTAACAGTGTTTTAGATGCTTCGGCAAAAATAAACTAAGGAAGAGAACGTGAGTAATTTTTTAAGCAGTTTTGACATCAGTGGCTACGGACTCTCTGCACAACGTGTACGTGTCAATGTCATTTCAAGTAACATCGCAAATGCACAGACTACACGCACCGAAGAGGGTGGACCATATCGTCGTAGAGAGGTTGTTTTTAAAGCAATCAACTTCAATGATGTTTACAATAAAGCCATTGGAGGCAAAACACAAAGTGCTTCCTATGAAGACCCTTTAAACGAGGGACAAGAAGGCGAAAAGGTAAATCCTGCTATAATGAGCGTAGCAGTCGATAAAATAGTAAGAGATGATGCAAAACCTCTTATGAAGTATGAACCAAGTAACCCTGATGCAGATGCAAGCGGGTATGTTGCCTATCCAAACATTAACCCTGTTGTGGAAATGGCCGATTTGGTTGAAGCGACACGCTCTTACCAAGCTAATGTAGCTGCGTTTGAGAGCACAAAAAACATGGCAAACAGCGCTATTTCGCTGTTGCAATAAAGGAAGTTGTAGAGTATGAAAAGTATTAATACAATATCTGGCGCATCCACAGCTGATCTGTTAAAGCAAAAAAACAAAATAGAGACAAAAACAGGCGGAGAGCAATTTGCACAGCATCTAAAATCTGCCATCAATGAAGTCAATGACATCCAAAAGCAGAGTGAAGAGGCAATAGCAGACCTCGCAACTGGACAGGTAAAAGATCTGCATCAGGCAGCCCTTGCCATTGGAAAAGCAGAGACAAGTATGAAACTTATGCTTGAGATCCGCAACAAAGCGCTCAATGCATATAAAGAGATAGGCAGAACGCAGGTGTAAACCCGCTGCCTCGCAATACACTCCCACACATAATGGTCAACCGTAACAAAAGCAAAAAAATACTCCTTTTATATGTACTTATTGTCATAGCTTTCATCGTATTTTTAAGTGTTATGCTTCTCACTGTAGTCAAATCACGAAACATGCCCTCCTTATATGCAGTAGAGAGTTCTAAAGCCTCACGCGGTGCTATAATCAGTGCAGACGGCTTTCATTTGGCCACGACAAAAAAACTCTACAAAGCGGTTGTCGATACACGCTACATCGACCCTCAAAAAAGAGAACTTTTTGTAAAGCTCTTTCACATTTACTCCGGCATAAGTGTCAAAGAGATTGAAAAACGACTCTCAAAACGTAAAGGTGTTGTGGTACTGAGTTACAATGTCCAAGAAATTCAAGCACATTACCTCAAAAAGCTTGCCCGTGAACTGCGTCGGTTTAAAGTGTTTCTCTCGCTTAAAAACCCAAGAACGGGACTGCGTTCCATCCATGGACTCAGCATCATTGAGAGTGGTGAGAGCAGAGAGTATCCATATGGTAATCTGCTTACTCCTATTTTAGGATATCCACACAAACTTGAAAAAGACGGCTTTAC
>JALUZQ010000136.1 GCA_027011725.1 Sulfurimonas sp.
GTACAGGATTTACGCGATTCATAACTGAAACTCCACATACCAGATGCCACTTTTAAAGTGCTCTTTAGTCGGAGAAAAATGTCTCTTTTGCAGTGCCTCTTTTATCAAATGCTCCTCTCCTTTTTTCACTCCGCTGTATTCAAGTTTCAGTTTTTTGTTTTTATAGCTCACTACTTTAAGTTTGACTCCAGAAGGCAGTTTCATAGAGAGAGCCTCTGCTAAAAGTGCGCGCAGCTTCGTTTGTGACTTGAAGATTGCTTCGTATTTTTTTAACAATGCTTTGTTTTGAAACATTGTCGGCTTGAGGCCATAACTACTAAAAAGTTCCTCTCGCTGCGTTTGAAAACTATTTGCCTTATGCTGTGTAATGATGTACTCACTTCCCACAAGCAGTATCATCACCACTAAAAGTGCTACGAGGCTGTAGAGACTCTTCTCATTGACTATATGTCCAAACTGTTTGAGGCTAATGCTTTTTTTTGAGAGTGGCACATTACTTACATCAAGCGGACTCTCTGTTTTTATGAACTTCTTGGGCAGTAAAATAACAATGCCATCTTTGAGCGCTATAACACTTTCATCATTTATTTTTTTTGGCTCATCTAGTGAAGCGAGTTCATTTTGTGCAAAATAGACTGCGTTTATCTTCGAAGAGGGAATCCCTTTTTGGGCTAAAATATCAAGTATCTCTTTGTCTTGGTAGGCAAACAACAGATACTCATCACCCTCTTTGTATGCCACATAAGAGTAGTGTCCATCAGGTAAAATATCTTCAAAAAGAGACTCCAAGAGTGGTCGTACCTCTCGCAAAGATTTAACAGGCAATGCACGTTTTTGTACCCAGTAAAGAGAAGGAGATAAAATAACATTTGCACTCCCCTCAAGTTCCAAAACAGCAGAATCTTTATCGACAAAAACTGTATCGTGCTGCTTCTTAAACTTCCAAATCAAAATTAGACCCCTTTTTTGATTCTAAATTATACTCAAAACTGATTACAGCTTTGTTATTTTTCTTCATAATTATGATTTTTATCGCTATATATGGTTCATAATAGCTGATATTTTGATGAAATCTTGCCAAAGAGAGGTTTTCATCTTCACTCAACCTCAAATCATTTGTATTTGCATAAAAACCTGCGTTTGCACTCAGTGTTTCTGCTCGCTCTGTGTCGCACCCTAAAAGCACTTCCCAAACCATAGGTTTTATACGGTTTAAATCCATCTTATATGTTGTAGCATTTGTATCAACAGCTGCAGAGCCCGTATAAAAAAGTTCTTGAGGCTGAATGTTTTTGAGACTATTTTCATGGTATGTCTGCTTGTAGAACTCCTCTGCTGCGTTTAAATGGGGTACAGAAGCGATGTAATCTCGAAAGAGATAGGGATGTTCATTGAAAATATCACTATTGTATGCACCATCTTCTTTTATGCCGCCCATCAGATCATCAAGTATGTTCATATATTCTGTATTGACACCCTTTTGTGAGAGAAAGCCTAAAAAAGCGTCTCTTTTTACTTGTGTGTTTAAAGTTTCAGGGGAGAGTTTGTCTCTTGCACTGCTTATTTTTATAAGTACGTCAATGTCTTCATTATGGAGTGGAATCAATGAGGCTTCAGAGAGAAAAAGGGAGAGTGTATCTGCCGAGTTGATCGTCGAGATCTGCGGTGTCTTTTTAAGCATCTCTAAAAAATCATCAAGCACACTGCGTGTCTGCATCATGAAGTCTTCATCATTAACGCTTTGTGCACCCTCTTTGACATACTTGAGTCCAAACCCAATGGTCACACTCAAAGCCATAATAAAAAAGAGTGTAATCATCAGTGCAATAGCACTTCTACCGAACCCTATTCTCTGCATCAATGGATACTCATTGAGAATATTGGCAGCAGCATCGCCGCTACAATAAAGCCGATACTGCCTCCGACAAAGAGCATTAAAGCAGGTTCAAGCAGAGTAAGGAGGGTTGCTATTTTGTCTCGGTTTTCTTCAAAATAGAGTTCTGAAACATTGCTCAGTACATTTTCAAGTTCTGAAGTCTCTTCACCGAGTGCTATGGACTGAATAAAGGCGTAATCGACTTTAATCGAAGACTCATTGAGTGCTTTAGAGAGCAGTTTACCCTCTACGACTTTTTTTGAAGCTTCAATAAACAGTTCTTTGAGTACAAGATTATTTAAAATATTTGCACTCAGATTCACAGTCTGCACAAAAGGAACACCCGAACGAGTCAGAAGAGATGCTATGTAAGAAAAACGTGCGAGTTCGCTCTTTTGAATGATATCTCCAAAAAGGGGAAGCTTGAGTAAAAATTTATGCACGCCATAGGCAAAGTTGTAACTGCGTTTCATCATAAACATAAACGCAGCCACCCCGACAAATATCACACTTAAAATAAATGTAAAATTGTTTTTAAAAAAGTCACCCATCGCAATGACCACAACAGTCGGCGTTGGCAATGTCTGGTGCATACTCTCAAATATACC
>JALUZQ010000137.1 GCA_027011725.1 Sulfurimonas sp.
GCTCTCATCATATAACTCTTCATCGATAATGACATAAGCGAGCATATTTAAAATAAGCAGGTTCGCTTCATGCGGCATTATCGCTTTATACTTAGCAAAACGGTGCAACTTAATCTCACGCACATCAAAGACAGCGAGATTGTCCTTTTCACGTGCCACATCTAAAATACGGTTGGCGATGATAGGGTGTGCTTCTGTTGTATTTGAGCCTATGACTATCATAAATTCAGTATTATAAATATCATTGTATGGATTGGTCGCAGCACCTTCACCAATGGTTGCACGCATACCTTTAAGTGATGGAGAGTGACAGACACGCGCACAGTTGTCCACATGCGGAGAGTTGAGTGTATGACGTGTAAACTTTTGAAACAGATATGAAGATTCACAAGAAGTACGTGCCCCTCCGATGGAAGCCACAGCTTTACGCCCATACTCTGCTTGAATCTCTTTAAGCTTCATTACGCAGGCAGTCGTAGCAGCATCCAAATCACACTCATACCAAGTCTCATCAAAATCCACCAAAGCAGAACTGACAGCCTCTTTTATGGCAGGATTCTTTTCTAAAAAGCTTTTACGTATGCGTGGAATTCTCAGTCTATCCTCTGCATCCACGAAATCATACCCATACTTCCCCTTAATACAGAGCTTCCCTTGCGAAACCACTCCATCAGGATGTGCAAAAATCTTTTTGATCTTGTTCTCTTTTACATCTACGTGAGCCGCTATATCACACCCTACACCGCAGTATGTACATACACTGTCTATTGTTTCTATATTTTCCATTTATTACCACCCTCAACTACTTTTGAATACAGTTTGTGTCCATTAAAATTTTCAAGAATTATATTCTGAGGCTCAGAGCAAAGCGAGGATTTGTCCTCATAATATGATTTTTGAAAATTTTGTTCTGCCAAATCTGAAATATATTAGCTAAGGTAGTTTACAATCCTTTGACTTAAAGCCGATGGAAGCAGATTAAAAAAGCGAATGATTAAATAAAATCTAAGCGGAAAAGCATAAAACTCTTTTCCTGCATCTATCGCTTTTTTCATGCGTGCAACACCCTCTTTCGTACCAAGTAAAAATGGCATAGCAAACTCATTTTTATCAGTCAGTTCACTTTTTATAAATCCGGGAAGAATTGTAATGACTTTTATGCCATGAGGAGAGTATTTGTAACGCACTCCCTCTGCATAGGCATTGAGCGCACGTTTTGAAGAGGAGTAAACCTTTGAAGAGGGCATACTAAAGAGTGATGCCAAAGAAGAGATAAAAACCACCTTACCACTGCGTTTAGCTCGCATTTTTGGCAGTAAAATCTCTAAAATAGCATGATTTGCAAGGACATTGACATCATAAAGCCTTTGAAACTCGGCTATAGTAGGCACTGCGTTTGAGTGACCTATGGAGATACCTGCGTTTAATATGACCATATCAATATCAGGGAGCTTTTTCATCTGCTCTTGTAACGCTTCAAACGCAGTAACATCAACACAGAGAAGTGTAATATTTTTACACTTCTCTTGTAGTTCTTTTTTCAGCGCAACAAGGCGCTCTTTTCTGCGTGCAAGCAAAAAAAGTTCATTCTCTTTTGAAGCATACTGGCGAGCAAATTCAGCACCAAGCCCTGAACTCGCACCGGTAATGAGAATCTTCATCTAAAGGTTAACAGCACCGTTTCCATCGGTCAAAACTTCTGGATTTGTCACGCCAAATACCTTGTAGAGAGTAGCAGCAATACTGAGATGCTCATAACTCTCACTCCCCTCTTTTGGCTTCATATAGAGTCTGTTTACAGAGCCGGAATCATCAAGCATAGTCTCACCTACCACACCACGATGTGAAAAGTAGTTTTTTCCACCAAGCACATAGAAGTTTTGCAGGTTTCCATGGTCCCAGCCAAGAGCGGAGTTAAGATTCACATTTCGTCCAAACTCTCCAAAGACCATAATAGAGATGTTGTTTTGCTTTCCTACAGCTTTAAGGTGTGCCATGGCAGATTTAAGCGTTTTAAACATCAACTCTGCACGATCTACATACTGTCTGGCATCATTATGATCATCCCAGCCTCCAAGCCCGCCTGTGTTCATAGTAATGATCTTTGTAGCTGGATTGTTTGCCAATACCTTGATAGAAGACTCCACACGCTTGGCAAAACTGCTGTTTGTCGGATAAGCATCCCCACCAAGATCCGGTGTCGTCGCATTTTTAATATTTTCAACAAAAAGACTCAAAGGTTCTCTCTTTGCAAAGGCATTATGAATTTTACTGTTTGTATTAAGACTCTGAGCCATCTCATTCATAGTGGTGTTAAACGCAGGATCAAAGCCGGTTTGTGCATCATTATAGCCCTTCGTTTGGCGTTCCTCGCTAGTGTACTCAAACCAGTATCTTACATTTCGTTTGTAAGGATTATCAAGATTTTCATTGAGTCCTACTGCTTTTAGGTAACTTGGAACCGTTGTATCTCCCGTTGCATAAAACTGTGAGTCTCCTTCCATGCTCACAAAGGGCATAGGAGTATTTTCATCTACGAGTGCTGCGTTTGAGAGGATATTTGTAATATTGGTCACAATACCTGCACGAGAGATATCAAAAGAGCCTTTTTGATTTTGGTTGGTACATGAGCCGTGAGATTTATTGTTGTTTGCTTCTCGTACCTTTGAGTAACAGGTTCGAAATACAGTCATATCTCCTGCTGCTATCATATCTTCCATATACGTTCCACCCGCTTCTTGCCAAAAATCATTAGGAGTTTTTGTAATACTTCTGAAGTAAGATTCATACGAGCTTTGCGACTTTGTCTCTATTTCATCATAATTTGTCAAGTTCCCTGCAAGCTGGCTCGCTCCTCCATAGAGGTATATCATAAGTATCTGCGGTGCATTTGCCGCATAGACACTTTTGTCAAATTGTACCTGTGAATAATCTACAGCAGAAGCACTTGATATACTAGGCAAAGCCATAGAAGCACATGCTGAGAGTGATAATTTTATAAAACTTCTTCTTTGCATCTTAATTCACCTTCTTAAAAAGATAGACATCTTGAAGTCTGTTAATATAATCGAGTACCGTATATGCGACATATCGTTTGTATTTATCTCCATAACGCACACCATTATCATCTAAACGGTAATCTAAAATATCAAAATAATCTACAACATTTTTCACACCATCTTTATCTTCTATCATCAAACTCTCAAACATTTCCATCTCTTTAGGCAGTGCATCTCTGGCTATCGTTGCTTGAAAAAGATAGTTTATAAAGTTATGCAGTGTTGCTATGGGATCTTCTCCTATGGTTTCAAACTTATCGCGCGCTATAAAGCTCTCACTCCATCCCTGACGAGACCAATTTTCATAGTCATCTGCATACTCAGGGTTTGAGCGCCTCAGTAGTACCTCTTCACGCATATATTTACTATAGTTCGCAAAAGAGAGTGTATCGAGAGGCACTCTTTGTAACCTACCGAGTTTGTACTTCATTGCAGCCTGATGCATATTCTCAAGTGCATACTTTAAATAATACATAGAATAGATTCGTGTTTGAAAATCCATTTTTTTTGCTAAAGAGAAGAATGCCTCTTCTGCACTCTTTGCTCGTGTTGTATGGAGCAGATACTCTTTTGAGAAAACAATCTGCTTCAAAATTCCCTGCCATGTCTGTGGGTTTGAAGCAACAATGCTATTGGTAATAGATTCAATTTGTGCTGGAGTGTCATCAGTAAAAAAGAACTGCACCAGACGCTTCACAGCACCATGAGTAAATGCTTTTGATTTTACCATTTCACGATAGAAATCATCACCGTTATAGATGGTCGTTCCAAAAAGAGAGAGTGGCTTTGTGTTTTCGTTGAGTCCTACGACAAGTGTATCATAGTCACGGTCAAGTTTCCAGTTCTGCAAGGCAGTTGCTGCAAGTGGAACATCAGCATCATTTTTATCAAATGTAAAAATCTCCAGCATTTCACGTCCATTATCTTCGGGACTGCGAAATCTTCTCCAGTTATCTTCACTGCTCATGTGAATATAGGTCATAAAACGCATACTCGTATCATCTTCTAAAAGTGTCACAAGACGATTGTACACACGGGCAATATTTGGTACATGGCTAGAGTCGAGTTCATACGCAGGAGAGAACATGATGGTTTGCGTCAGTGTATAAGCAACCCAGTTATCAAAAAAGTATCTATCAAGTTTTTTTGCGGCATAAAAACGAGAGAGAATATCTATGGACTCTTCTTGTCCATCCGGCCTGTAAAATTTCTTTTCATCGAGTATTTCAGATTCCAAAGCTGCTACATCTATGCTCTTCTTTGTCAGTCCATTTTCTATGGTACTGATAAATCGTCCCGAAGCTATTTTTTCTTTTAAAACAGCAAGAGGATAGCCAAAGAAAAGAGTACTTAAAAGTTTATCTGCTACAAGGAGTTTTTCATCCTCTTGTAAAGCATTAAAATCAGCATCACTTAAAGGTGATAATTTATAATTACTTATAGGCATTTCCTTCGAAAAGTACGATAAACCTTTGTAACTTATACTGTATTTTGAATTGGAAGTATCTGTAACAGAGGGAGCTTTTGCTTCCTCACCACACGCAGAAAAGCCCAAAACAAGGGCTGCAAACGCAGTTATATATGTAATTTTTTGAGAGAAGATAGCATACTCCTAGGAAATTAAATTATCCTAATCATAGCAGGTCTTCCATTTACAAAAGTTAACTGCTCTATCTCATTTATCAAATTTTTGACATTTTTTTCAACTGAAAGATGGGTAGATATAAGTAGATTTGCACTCCCATTTTCACTTGAACGTTGCAGCATTGTCTCTATGGAGATGTTATAAGACTCAAAGATTTTTGAAAGCTGTGCAAGGACACCTGCTTTATCTGTTACATTAATACGAAGGTAATATTTTGACTCTATATCGTCACTTGATTTGAGTGTTAGGGCATTACCTTCCATTGGACGGTTAAACCCTAGCATTGGAGTAGATTTTCCACTTCTTGCGATGTCTATAATGTTGGCTACAACCGCAGAAGCCGTTGCATCACCACCTGCACCCGGTCCATAGTAGAGTGTTTCACCCACTTTATCACCAACCACACTCACACCATTCATAACACCGTCAATCTTTGCAATCATCTCATCTTTTTTGATAAGTGCCGCATGGACACGAAGCTCTACTTCATTGTTATCTTTTTTCGCAATTGCAAGAAGCTTTATGGCATAGCCGAACTCTTTTGCAAAAGCAATATCTTCAGAAGAAACATTCTCAATCCCCTCTATGAGGATATCTTCAGGTTTCGCATCAATTCCATACGCAATAGAAGCTAAAATGAGCAGCTTATGCGCTGCGTCATATCCACCCACATCAAAAGTAGGATCAGCCTCTGCATAACCTAGATCTTGCGCCTCTTTGAGTATGGCATCATAAGAGACACCATTGTTTGTCATCTCTGTCATCATGTAGTTACAAGTTCCATTCATAATCCCCATAATAGACTCTATATGATTTGCAGAGAGTCCATCACGAAGTGCAGTGATTATAGGAATACCACCTGCAACAGAAGCTTCAAACTCAAAAGGAATGTTTCCCGCTAACTCTTGCAGCTCATATCTGTGGTAAGCAAGGAGTGCTTTATTTGCTGTAACTACGGCTTTACCACTCTCTAAAGCACGCTTTACAACTACAAACGGTTCATCAACACCACCCATAAGTTCTACAACGATATCTATCTCATCATCATTTAAAACATCATCAACATTGTCTGTAAGAGTGATATCAAGACCTCGATCTTTAGAAAGATTCTTCACAACACCACTTTTAACGACAATGTCACGTCCTGCACGAGCAGAAATAACATCAGCATTCTCTTTTAAAATGTTCGCAACGCTTGTGCCTACTGTTCCTACACCTATGATTCCAACTTTTATCATGCTATTTCTTACCTTTCTCGTCACAGCCTTCAAACTGTTTTAAAAACTCTTTTACATTTCTTGCCGCTTGACGGATACGGTTGTCATTTTCAATCAGCGCTATTCGCACATACCCCTCGCCGTACGCACCAAAACCTATTCCCGGAGCAACCGCTACACCCGCTTCAGTTAAGAGACGCTTAGAGAATTCTAAAGAACCAAGATGCGCTGCACATTCCGGAATCTTTGCCCATGAGAACATCGTTGCTTGATTTTTCTCAATATGCCAACCTGCACGCCCAAATGCTTCGATGAGCACCTCTTGACGGTGATTATACTTTTGAGTAATTTCACTCACACAAGTCTGATCACCATTAAGCGCTACAGTTGCAGCTACTTGAATAGGTGTGAACATTCCATAATCAAGCCACGATTTTATCTTTTGCAATGCACCAATGAGTTTTGGATTTCCAACAAAGAAACCGACACGCCATCCTGCCATATTATATGATTTTGAGAGGGTAAAAGACTCTACTGCAACATCTTTTGCACCCTTTACCTGCATAATCGAAGGTGTTTTGTACCCATCAAATGTGATATCACCGTAAGCGATGTCAGAGATAATGTAGAATCGCTTCTCTTTTGCCATAGCAACTAAACGCTCATAAAATTCCGGTGTTACTGTCGCCGTCGTAGGATTATGAGGGAAGTTTACCAGTACATACTTTGGTTTTGGAGAGCTCTCTTTAAAGACCTTTTCCAAATCTGCGAAAAATTTATCTTCATCTACACGGTAGTGCTCATCAAACTCTATACCGAATTTAATAACATTTCCACCGGCTAAAATGAAAGAGTACTCATGAATAGGATAGGTAGGATCAGGAACAACGGCTACATCACCCGGATTTGTAATGGCGTATGTCAAGTGAGCGTAGCCCTCTTTTGATCCCATAGTTGCCACACACTCTGTCTCAGGATTCAGTTTACAGTCGTAACGGCGTTCATACCAGTCTGCTATAGCTTGGAGTAGTTTTGGAATACCTTTGGAGGTGGAGTAACCATGTGTCTTTGTTTTTTGGGCCGATTCGACAAGTTTATTTCGTATATGTTCAGGGGTAGGTCCATCAGGATTCCCCATAGAAAAATCTATTACATCTTTTCCAGCTCGGCGCTCTGCCATTTTTATGTCATTTACTTCTGCAAATACATACTTTGGAAGTCTCTCAACTCTATTAAATTTAAACTCGTCAAACATTTTCAGCCCTCTAAAATAATTAATGCCATTTTAGCAAAAAAAGATTAGAATAAAGTAACGCCTAATGAACTATCTACTGCCAAGTGGTAAAAGAACAAGTCCATCACGTAAATTTTTCAGGGTATAGAGATCTGATATTTTCATATATTTAGCATTTTTTGGTATTGCCAAAGAGATCTTTTTATGTACTTTGTCAAGCTTGAGCAGCTTCACAAGATGTAAAGAAGCATCATAATAACTAATGTATGGGTACCAGTGATTTCTTCGTGAGCTTTTTATTTTGAGTCCACGGATCTGTGATACATTGAACCAGTGCGCATAGAGAGAACGTCTTAACTGTACCTCTTTATCTGCAATGAGAATTGGAACATTTAACTCTCCCCTGTCCATATCTATTATGTACACCCACTCTTTTGCATTTTTACGCGCTACATCGACGATCTCACAGCCGCTCTTTTGCAGGGCGTTTTGTAAAATGAGTGGATCGGTCATATACTCTGATGTCAACTCAATCGTCCAAGAGAACTCTGACTCGTTAAGATGTGCGCCGCTTGTTACATAACGGAAGTAGCCAATACTACTTAAGACATCATCCATAATGCGTACGAAAAAGATTGGTGAACCATTTGTCTTAAAAGTAAGATGAAACTCTTGTGGGGATTTAAAAAAAAGTTTGAGCAGTCCATTGTCTTTGAGTGTCTGTATAACCTTCACAGCATCGACTCTGTCATTCACATAATAGGCAGATTTCGGATCAAAAATCACATTTATGAAATCTTCATTGTTTCGATATGTACCCTCGTCGATAAAGCTCTTTATTTTTAGCGTAACAGGATCATCTTCGGACAAAGTAAGTGAATCTGCGACATTCATTGACTCCTGTGCAGCTCCATTATGTGCAAAGAGCACAAAAAAAAGTAAAAAAGAGAAGAGTGTTTTGACTACCACTTACGACCTCTGTTGAGTCTTTTAAACTCTTCTAATGATATCTTTTCAAGCATCCCATCTTTATAATGGAGTCGTAGTGTATTTTTATCACTAAAGTGTATTTTCTCACCAGCAGCAATAACATCAACATAGCCATGCCCAAAAATAAGTAACCACTCTTTCTCTCCATCAAGATCCAACTCATCTGAAAATGTCTTTTGGTACTTTTTGTTTGTAGCCACATCTATGTAGCCCAGCCAAACTCTCGATCTCGGTAAAATTTCAAGAGGTTCTGCTTTTACAGGTACCACGGCCTCTGTTTTCACCGTAGTATTCTCTTCTTGTGGTGCTTCTTCACTTGCTTGGACAACCGGCATAGAAGAGTTGTTCACATCTACTACTACTGTTTGAGTACTGGGTTCTGGCTGCGTTTGAGTTGTATTGTTGTATGCAGTGTTTGTCTGGTCTGCAATGTCAAGTGTATAATAGAGCGCTCCAAGAAATATAACAATAGCGATAATAATATAAAGTGGCGTCAAGTTCTTTGCTCTTGTAGGTACTACAAAAATACCATCA
>JALUZQ010000138.1 GCA_027011725.1 Sulfurimonas sp.
GCATATTTACCTCTTGTACAAAACCGATGAGCACATTGATGAGGATGATGACAGAAATGGCAATGGCATCGATGGTATGTCCACTGTAAGCGGAGAGAAATACGCCAAATATAAGAATGATAATAAGAGGATTTTTAAACTGCATAAAAAAGAGTGTGACAGCAGAAGCCGCCTCTTTTGCACGGAGGAGGTTTGCACCCTCTTTTTGAAGTCTCTCTTTTGCTCTTTGGCTTGAGAGACCGCTCTCTTTTGTATCTAAAGTTTTAAAAACTTCTTCGGTGGACATTTCATACCATTGCATCATCATATCCTCGCTTACAAGATTCAAACAAAATCATTATAACAAGATTTATTATGGAATTGCGTTATAATAAATTTTACAATTTCTCTATGCAACAAAAAGGAACACTCAATGAAAATATACGCACCGTGGGAGAAGACTTTTGAAAAGGTAGCCACGCCGCTAGAGCATTTTATTCATGCACAGACGACAACGGGTATCGTACTTATATTTATGACCATCGTTGCACTCATACTCGCAAACTCCCCTTTGCATGAGATATATGAACAGATATTTCATCTCACCATCTCTTTAAATGTCGGTTCATGGAAGCTCTCGCACACCATCCACCACTGGATAAATGACGGACTTATGGCCATATTTTTCTTTCTCATCGGTTTAGAGATAAAAAGAAATATTTTAGTCGGAGAGCTCTCTAACATCAAAGTTGCCATTCTTCCCATTTTAGCAGCACTTGGGGGAATGATAGTACCAGCACTTATCTACATCGCCATCAACTACGGGCTCCCTTCACAAAACGGCTGGGGTATTCCCATGGCGACCGACATCGCTTTTGCCATCTCTGCACTTGTGCTTTTAGGCAATCGTGTATCGCCTTCACTTGTGACCTTTCTTATAGCCCTTGCCATTGTTGATGACCTTGGTGCTGTTGTAGTCATTGCTCTTTTTTACACAGAGCAGATCCACCTGTTGCCGCTTCTACTTGCAGGAGGATCGTTTCTTGTAATGGTTGCGTTTAACAGGTTTGGTATTCATGCGGTTTTACCCTACTTTCTCGTCGGTATGTTCTTATGGTTCTTTATGCTCGAATCAGGCGTACACGCAACCATTGCAGGTGTTATAGCAGCGATGGCCATCCCTTCAAAACCAAAAGAGACTCCGGATGACTTTACAAATCATATGCGAAATTCTTTGGATGAGTATGACAACTATCCCGTCGCCACAGACTACTCACTGCATGAAAAACAAAAAGCACTGCTTATCAATATGTCTGAGCGCATAGACTCCATCCAGTCTCCCTCCGCACGTCTTGAGCAGGCGCTGCATCTGCCTGTGAGTTTGATTGTCATCCCGCTCTTTGCTCTTGCAAACGCAGGTATCAGCATTAATTTCACTGAGATTGACGAAGCCATTGTTGAGCCTATTGCCCTTGGTATTATCATCGGGCTTGTTGTTGGAAAAGTGCTTGGCATCGCAGGAGTTGCTTTTCTCGCTACAAAACTCGGCATAGCAAAACTGCCACAGGGCAGTACAATGAACCAAGTCTTTGGCGTGGCTCTGCTTGGCGGTATCGGTTTTACTATGAGTATCTTTGTCGCAGAACTTGCATTTTACGGCAATGCATCAGCCATTTTTCAAGCAAAAATAGGAATCTTGGCAGCCTCACTCTTTGCAGGAGTTTTAGGCTTTATCTGGTTGCGTTTTATTGCAAAATCTCCTACACAAGAGAGTGTCTGAGCATAAAGCAGCGGTGAGTCCAAATCGACATACTTTATGACATCTCTGTAGGCAAAGGCAAGTTTGTATGCTGCTTCTATGGAGATAGGCCCCTCAAGCATAGAGCCAAGCATACAGGGAATTTTCTTTGCTCTTGCATACTCCAAGATCTCTATGGCCTTACTCACCCCTCCACACTTCATAAGCTTGATATTTATCATATCCGCTGCGTTTAGGGTGTAGATATTTTTCACATCTTCAAGGCTAAACGCAGCCTCATCTGCCAAAATAGCAATGGATGAAGCCTCTGTAATGCGTTTGAGTCCCTCTAAATCATCTGCTTTTACAGGCTGTTCTATCAACTCGATTTGCACTCCATCGACTGCGTTTAGATACCTCAATGCTCCCTCTACACTCCACGCCTGATTAGCATCTATGAGCAGCACCGCCGCTGGGAACTCATTTGCTAAACGCAGCGTCACCTCTATGGCGTGTTCTATGTCACTTCCAAGCTTCACTTTTAAGATGTCATAGCCCTCAGAGAGCGCTTTTTTGGCATCTGCCATCATGACATCTACACTATTTAAACTTATGGTCACATCTGTCTTTATCGCCCTTGCATCTTCATTATCAAGCCTGTTTCCTTGAAAGAAGAGCGCCATATCGAGCGCTGCTTTTGCTGAAGAGCCTATATTTGTCTGATGCAACTTTCGCATAGCATCTACTGCCTTTAGCCCAAGTAACTCTACTTTTACAGACTCAATGGAGTACATGATATCTTCTAGGTCTTCACCCGTTATCGCCTTGGTCGCGGGTGCTTCTCCTTGAGCGATACTCCCATCATCAAAGCCGATGCTCACACGAACGAACTCTACATTTTCAACACGCCGCAAAGCGGTGGCAAAGGGCGTTTTCAAAGGAATGTACTTTTTTTCATATCTTATATTTTCTATTTTCATAACTGATACTTTAACATAAGTTTCAAAGATCATCTTCACTTTAAGCATTGACTTACTATTTTTATCATAATATAACAAACACAAACTCTGTGTAAGTAGAATCCCTTGCATAATCAAATGAGATGAAACAGGAAAATCACTTTCAATGGAAACTAAAAAACTTTTAGAATCACTCCAAAAGACTGTTAATACTCAAAATGCCATTCTCTGTGCAATGCCGGACTTAGTCTTCGAGCTAAGCTTAGAGGGAGAGTACCTCAATGTATGGGCACAAAACGATAAAGAACTCGCAGCGAACAAGGCACATCTTTTAGGAAACAATTTAGTCGATGTCCTTCCAAAAGAGGCTGCAGATGAGATTTTTTTAGCAATTGAAAAGGCTTCCCAAAACAAGACCTCTTTTGGACATCAGATTCACATTCAAACACCCGAGGGGCTTTTATGGTTTGAACACTCTGCAAGCCTTAAAGAGAGTGAAGGTGAAGAGCCTACTGTCATTATGATTTCTCGTAATATAACACAGAGAAAAGAGCTTGAAGAGAAGCTCTTACAACTCTCACAATACGATCCGCTCACAAACCTCTATAACAGACGTACATTAGAGGAGTTTTTAGCAAAAGATATCTACAGAGCCTCTCACTATAACACACCCTTTTCTCTTTGTCTCATTGATGTGGATTTCTTTAAAAGAATTAACGATACACACGGTCATTCCGTAGGAGATGAAGTACTCAAAAAATTCTCACGCCTCCTGCAGGGTTCTTTACGAAAATACGATTATGTTGGTCGATATGGAGGCGAAGAGTTCATTTTAGCGCTTCCCCAAACAACACTCGCAGAGGCAAAAGAGTTTGCTGAAAATCTATGTGATGAAATTAGAGACTTACATTTTCAAGGGAAACATCATGCTGAGTTTCGCATAACGGCAAGTATTGGAGTAGCAGAGTTCGACCAACACAGCAATACTCTTGAGAAATTGGTACAGACTGCTGATTCGGCTATGTATTTGGCAAAGAGCTCCGGACGTAACTGTGTAAAAGTAAGACGCAGTCAAAATATGGAGGCATATTTCCAATCACTCGGTTGCCAAATCGCCCAATAATATTCTCTAAGCTTTATTATATATAGTTTATCTTATGATTGTGAGGTAGAGACAAAAGAGGTGTCGCCATGCTGAGTACTATTGACTATAAAACTTTCTTTGAGAGCACAAATATCGGTATTGCTGCCATTGAAGCAGATGCCGTTATATCTATGGCAAATGCCCAGCTGCTTACGCTCCTCCAACTTGATGAAGATGAGTTCGTAGGCACGATCTTTTTAGATTGGATCTATGATGATGAAGACAAGAACACCCTCAAAGAGAACCACATCAAACGTCTCCACGGTTCTAAAGATATACCACAAAACTACGATATCAGACTCAGAACAAAAAATGGCTATGTATCTGTTTTGATAAATGTCACTTTCTTTAAAGAGGCGGGTAGAACGCTCGTTTCAGTTTTAGAGACTACCCAGCTCCAACAAACACGACAAAAGCTACGAGAGACCATTCATGCTCAAGAGGCCATCTTTGCAGCCATTCCAGACCTGATGTTTGAGCTCTCAAAAGAGGGGAACTATCTCAACGTGTGGGCACAAAACCCTGAAGAGCTTGCAGCAAGCAAGCAGCAGCTCTTAGGAAACAGCGTTTTAGAGATACTCCCTTTGGCTGCTGCAAAAGAGGTCATACAGGCTATTGTAGAGTGCTATAAAAATGGACGCTCATCCGGACATCAAATAGAGATACAAACACCCGAGGCAAAACTTTGGTTTGAACTCTCTGCAAGTTTAAAGTACAATAATGACGCTCCGCCAACTGTTATTATGCTCTCAAGAAACATCACAAAAACAAAAGAGTTGGAGTTTAAACTGCGTCATCTCTCCCGCCATGACTCCCTGACAAATCTTTATAACAGACGGACGCTGCAAGAACTGCTCCAGCGAGATACACAGCGGGCAATGCGCTACAAAACACCACTCTCAGTCTGTATGCTTGATATCGACCATTTTAAAAATATCAACGATACCTATGGACATTTTATGGGCGACAGAGTATTGCAAGCTCTTGCCGCGCTTTTGAAAAAAAGTTTACGTGAAATAGACTACTGTGGAAGATATGGAGGCGAGGAGTTTGTCATCGTCTTGCCTGACACAAATCTAATGCACGCAAAAGAGTTTGCACAACGCCTCTTAAAAAAGATCACAACAATGAAATTTCAAAGTGATACAAATACTATTTTTCATATCAGTGCCAGTATTGGTATCAGCACATTTCAGACTCATTTTACAAGCTGTGAGGCTCTTATCAAATCAGCCGACAATGCAATGTACCAAGCAAAACTTTCCGGACGTAACTGTGTGAGAGAAAGCACTACGCAAAACTCAGACCAAACGCAGTAGAACATAACCCACGAACAAACCTCCAAACGTCCCTATAATGTAGCCCATAATCGCCATAAGTACGCCTACGCTCACGAGTGATTTGTTATAGGTTGCGGCCAGTATAGGGGCTGAAGCAACTCCACCGATGTTAGCAAGTGAAGCAACACTGATGCTAAAGAGATCAAGCCTAAAGAGTTTTGCTCCTGCTATCATAATAAGTGCATGAATCAGTAAAATAACCAAGCCGGCAAAGACATACATACCCAAACCAGAAAAGTTCTCTATGACTGCGTTTGAACCTATGAGGGCGATGAGAGTGTAAAGCATCGTCGTGGAGACCTCACTTGAGCCATTTACAAAACGCAGCTTTGTAAATGAGCCCGCTATGCCTAAAAGTGTTGCAAAAATTATCATCGACGTCGTTGCGTTTAGAATGACAAACTTCGTTGCCAAGATCTGTGAAAAAAGTGAAACTCCCAAAGCAAGAGCAATGAGCAGCCAGTACTTCTTTGCTCCCATCGAACAGGCACACCCTATTGCACCCAAATAGGCCAGAGTCTCCTCACTCTGTGTGAACTTGTTAAAGAACTTTGCAAAGGGAACTAAAAAAAGCAGCAGCATTACCCAGAGTGTGTAGTCCACACTATCGACCACAAGTGCGTAGGCAAAGGCATCTTCAGGTACACCTAAAGCAGAACCGACTGCGACCATATTTGCCGTGCCACCCATCCAACTCCCTGCAAGCGCACCAAACGCAGCGGCTATGTTTGCATCGAAATGGAATATAAACGCAGTGAGTATAAACGCAGCGGCGATGGAAAAGACCGCTAAAAGGTAAGCGATAATCAAAGATTTGCCAAGTTTTACAAAGTGGCGTAAATCGACCTGCAGCAGCATTAAAAAAAGCATAGCAGGCAGCAGGTTTGTCTTTGTGAGTTTATAAATATGATGGATCTGTGCATTTTGTTCAAAAACACCAAAAGAGGCAAGCAGCATAGCAAGAGCATAAATAAGCACAACAGCAGGCACATACTTTAAAATCTTATAGTTTGTCTTGAGATCCAAAAAGGCAAAAAAGGCTACAATGATTGCAATAGTTGCCAAGTAAGCAAGTGGTGTTATTATCAAAATTAACTCTCTATTTTTTTTATAAGTGTATCATAGTTTTACAGGAGTTTCATATGAAAAAAATAGCATTATCTTTAGGTCTCGGACTCAGTTCACTTTTTGGCTCATCACTTGTCGTTTATAACTCAAATATCGCTCTTGTGCATGAAGAGCGCTCACTGCGTTTAGACAAAAGTGAAAACAGCATCATCTACGAAGATGTCGCACCCTCCATCATAACCGAGTCCATCAACCTCAAACTGCCAAAAGGAGTAAAGCTCTACTCACAACAGTACCGCTATGACAAACTTACACTTGCAAAACTTTTACACTACAATATAGGCAAAAAAGTCAAAGTAGGCGAAAAAACTTTTACTCTGCTCTCTGCAAACAACAAGGAAGCAATTCTTAAAAACAAAGAGGGAAATATCGTAACAAAAGAGAGTAAATCGATCATCTTCGATACGATTCCTGCACGTCTTTTGAGTAAACCATCTCTGATTTGGAATGTGAAAACAGACAAGAACATCAATGCAAAGCTAGAACTTGACTACCTCATAAAAAACATCAAATGGAGTGCGAACTACGTACTTGACATTGAAAAAAACCGTGCAGATCTTCGTGGGTTTATCACACTGACAAACAACTCAGGAAAAAGCTTTCAAGATACCACGCTCTACACTTTAGCAGGGACTATTAACCGAGTACGAGAGCACAGACCTCGTGTGATGTACTCAAAAATGATGGCTCAAGATGCAGCAAGGGTGCAAGAGAGTTCCCATGAGGGTTACCATATTTACAAAATACCTTTTAAAGTTACTTTGGCAGACAAAGAGAAGACACAAATAAATTTTCTAAGCCTCCAAAATATAAAAGTACAAAGAGAGTATGAGGCACACATGAGCAACCCGCTCTTTTTTCACGGTGAAAACCTCATAAATGTAAACCAATACATCACGCTTCAAAAGCTCAGCACTCCTCTACCAAGCGGTACTGTGCGTATCTATTCAAAACTGCATAACACCTCTATACTTTTGGGAGAAAGCCACATCAAGCATACACCAAAGAATGAGGCAATAAAACTTAAAACAGGGACGAATTTTGACCTGAAAGTAAAACAGAGCATACTCAAACGCAACGACTCAAAGAACTACTACAGCGCAGATATACGTTACACACTCGCCAACCACTCAGATGAAGAAAAAAGAGTCACACTCCTTATTCCTTTTAACAAAAACAGAGGTTCGCACATAGAATCAATCCAAAAATATACGTACACTAAGGGAAATTTGGCTACATTTAGCATTAAAATCAAAGCGAACACAACAACACACTTTGACGTACATTTTGAGAGTAAAAAATAATGGCAAAATATATAATACTAGATACAGAAACAACCGGAACGGATGAGCAAGACAGAGTGATACAACTCGGGTACATGGTGCTTGGCGCAAAAGAGATAGAAGTGCATAACGAATTTTGCAGTGCAGATATTCCCATCAAGTTTGGTGCGATGGAAGTACACGGCATCACACCCGATATGCTTGAGGGAAAACCTGAGTGCACCCAAACACAGGCATATCAAAGACTTTTAGAGCTCAATACCCCGCAAAACTACCTCATCATCCATAATGCCCCTTTTGACATCAAGATGCTTGAAAAAGAGGGATTTGAGACGAAGATGAAGGTCATCGACACACTCCGTGTGGCAAAACATGTTATGCCAGAAGAAGAGGCACACCGTCTGCAGTACTTTCGTTACAAAATGGAGCTTTACAAAGAGGAGCAAAAAGAGGCAGACGCTCTTGGCATAGAGGTCAAGGCACACGATGCCATAGGAGATGTTTTAGTGCTCAAACTCTTTTTAAGCCGACTCAAAAAAATTGTGCAGGAGCAATTTCCAAACGAGAACCCCGTAGAGAAGATGGTCGACCTGACAAACACACCTATTTTGGTCACTGCGTTTAGATTTGGTAAACATAAAGGAAAAAGTCTCGAAGAGGTCGCACGTGAAGATGCAGGCTATTTGCGTTGGATGCTTAAAAGCATGGACAACCTCGATGACGACCTGCGCTACTCCATCAACTACTACTTAGAGGCGTAAAAGCCTCTGCTATTTCACACGTACCGCAAATTTCGTACCGCGTATAGCTACGATACCTTGGGGTGTTCGCATTTCAAAATCTTCGGGAGCAAGTGCTCCTATTTTTCCTGATTCAAAGATGAGGCTTCCCTTTTTCAAAAAGAGATTAAACGCAAAACTCTTCTCCTCGGGTTTAAATACAAATCTTTGCAAATTCAAGATACTGTTCTCTCCTAGATTAAGTACAGAATTATCTTTAAAGATGATAACAGCAAGAGAGTTGCTTTTTGTTATGATTATCATCTTCTCATCCAACGAATCTCCCGCCTTTAGCCGTTCTACTCGTTGGTGAGTTTTAGCGAGAACCGTACCTTTTACCATCTTTACAACAGCGATTTCACCTGCGTTTACTACAACAAAAAAGCTTACCAATAACAATACAATATACTTCATCTACAATCCTTCTCTTTCAAATTTTCTTTTACATACCCGTTTCATCATGGTATCGCTCTGCGATCTCTCTAAACTCTTCTTTTATCTCAAAAAAAGCATCTACTAACAAGGGATCAAAATGAGTACCTCTGCCCGCTTTCATTACCTCATATGTTTTTGCATAGGAGAACTCCTCTTTATATACTCTACGATTTACAAGGGCATCATATACATCGGCTATTGCCATAAAACGCCCTTCAAGAGGAATCTCTTCGCCTTCAAGTCCTTCAGGATACCCACTGCCATCCCATTTCTCGTGATGTGTATAAGCAATATTGATTGCCATGTTAAAGAACTCATTCTCCTCATAACTCTTCATTGCATTGGTAATAATATGACGTCCAAGATCGGGATGTGTTTTCATGACCTCATATTCCATAAAGGTCAGTTTGCCCGGTTTTTTAAGAACTGAGTCCGGAATCCCGACCTTTCCAATATCATGCAACGGTGCCGTTTTATACATCATCTCTATGACCATAGGAGAGAGCTTTTTATGGTACGGATGATGCGGCTGCTTGTAAATATGCTCTGCTAAAGCCCGTACATATTTTTTCGTACGCAAAATATGTGCACCCGTCTCAATATCATGCACCTCAGCCACATGCACCATACTATCGAGCAGTGCAGAGTGCGAACGGTTCAACTCTTCGACATAGAGCCTTTTTCTATAACTGTCTATGATAAAAAAGGCAATACTGATAAGCGTAAAGTTTATAAGTAAAAGCAGATAAAAATACCCCGCTGATATATATACTCCTTTTTGTAACATATATATCGTCATAAAACAATAGGCACTCAAGCCCAAAAGCAAAAAGACGATCATTGTGATGTCTCTGCCCTTTATGAGTAAAAAGAGTAAAGAGAGCGTAAAGATAATGGAAAAAAGTGTTGCTATGACTCTGTAGTGTTGCGGCTGTATTATCACTTGATTATACAGCAGGTTGTCTATCATCGTCATATGTATTTGCGCACCGCTTATTTTTCGTCCACTAGGAACGATGAGCTGGTCGTGCAGACCAATGGCCGTAGAGCCGACGATGACTATTTTTCCCTGCAGCATATTTTTATCTATTCTACCTTGAAGCAGATCAACAGCAGAGACCTTTTTATACCACTTTTGTGGATAAAAGGTGAGTAAAAAGCTACTATCTCTGTCCAAATATGCCTTATGGTCAAGAAACAGCAGTTCTTCACCTTTTAGGTGCAGTGTCGGGTCTATCTCTTTGAGCAGTGCCAATGAAAAAGAGGGTATTGCTATATCTTTATATGCCTTTAAGAGTGCCATACGCCGCAACACACCGTCTGAATCTTGTGATGCATTAATAAAGCCATAACTTTGTGCACTTTTTTGCAACAAAGGTGTGTTACACATTACATAGTGAAAATTTTTTAACTCCAGATCTCCCGCTTCAAAAGAGCTCTCTAAAATACACTCTTGTACGGCAAATTTTTCATTGCTCAAATAGAGTCCAAGCACACTCTGTGTCTGAGCAATAGCGTCGGCGAATATTTTGTCATTATCTTGTAAATCGTTGGGTACATTGAGGGTATGTGTAAGATGAAAGTAGCGCTTGTAAAACTCTTCTATGAGTATCGGCGAAGTTCTGTCTTTTTCAGAAAAAAGAATATCAAGTCCAACCACAGCGGGGTTAGCGGCTTGAAGTTGCCTCAGCAGATCAGCCAAGAGTATTCTTGACCACGGCCACTGTCCAAGAGCCTTCAAGCTCTTCTCGTCTATATCAACAAGTATGGAGTAGGAACTCCCTTTTTTTTCTTTATGCAGATCTACATGATTTGTTATCATATCATAGACCTTATAGTCGAACTCTTTGATGAACCCGCTCTTACTAATGAGAATATGACTCAGTACAACAAGGAGTGCTACAACAATATAAATGAAAGCAATGCGTCTTTTTATTGTATTAATACGACCACCCTTCTGTTACGCGCCTCTCGTGTCTCATCGGGAGTAGGCACGGCGAGATTGAGTTCAGAATCTGAGGAGAGATCTATCTTCAAATAATCGACATTTGCATTTTTAATATAGTTGGCAATCTTTTGGGCACGTTTGAGACCAAGTATTTTATTATGTTCTACTGTATCTATTGTATCTGTGTGCCCTGTGATGTTTATGTACGGCTTGGGCAATGAGGAGAGCGTTTGAAGCATTCTATGCAGCTCTTGCTTTGATGCTTGTGTCAGATCAAGATTATTAAAATAAAAGACAAAACGATACTGTTTTTGGTTTGAAGTCTGCAAAATATCGCCCGTAATAGCTTGCAGTTCTGCTTTACTCACCTTCTTTGGTGGAGAAATACTTGCATCTGAACCAATACTGACACCAACGAGCGGCTTGTCTATAAGCACAGAACCTTTTGGTGTTTTTACTATGATAGCCGTATGTTTTTTACGCCCATCGAGCAAAACAACCTCAGTAGAGAGCATACAGCCCTGCGCATTAACAGGCATATCGGCCGGAGTGTTTGGGCATTTATCGACTGCGTTTACTACACCATCGCCATCAATGTCATTATTTATGCGGTTTTGGAGTGTGAGTAGTATCACAACATGGCGGCTTATGCTACAATCCGATGCACCGCCTTTTTGTCTGTAGTAGCGCAGCGAAATATTTTTAGGAGTAATTCCCCCATCCATCAAAGCATCTTCAACAAGTGAAGCGTATTTTTCGTAGTTCTCGCCGCAACTTGTATCGCCTATGACCTCTACTTTATAATTTGCATAGGGAATTATCGCTTTTTTTATTTGCTCAATACTAGGTTCAACTTGGGCTTCATAACTTGCATTACTCTGGTTTTCTTGAAAAACAATATCTGCTATTTTTAGAACTTCTGCACCAAAAAGGGACGTAAAAAAAGCACTAAAGAGTATAAAAATAATTAAAAATCTTTTTTGCATTATAAACATGCCCGATTATAATATCTTTTAACTTAAACTTAGACTTAAAAAATACTCACAACCATAAAAAAGATCAAAGCTACAGCTCCACTCAAAAGAGCATAGGGCAGCTGCGTTTGAACATGCTCGATCACATCACACTCACTTGCCAATGAAGAGATAATGGTCGTATCGGAGATAGGGGAGCAGTGATCCCCAAAGACACCTCCGCTTATGACCGCGCCTATTGCCAACGTGACATCTCCTCCCAAAGTAGCTGCCAAAGGTGCAGCAATGGGAATCATAATACTAAAAGTACCCCATGAAGTACCCGTAGAAAAAGAGATGATGGAGCTGAGTAAAAAAATCAGTGCAGCCAAAAAGATGACGGAGAGATTTTCTCCAGCAAGGCTTGCAAGATACTCTCCAGTTTTGAGCTCATTTGTCACTTTTCCAATAGCAAAGGCAAAGAGCAAAATAAGAGCGATGGGAAAGAGCTTCTTTGCTCCTTTAAACGCAGCGACAGTGTACATTTTTGTACTTATGCGTTTTGTAGGGATATAGAGTACGAACATAAACGCAAGTGTTGTGAGCATTGTATAAAAAATGGCACTTGAACCACTCCCTTTTAAGATGTTGCCATCTCCACTCATATAGAGAAAGAAAAAGACGGAAAATATCATCACAATAATAGGTAGAAGCATAAAAAGAGGAGTCATATTCGTACTTTTTGCTCTGTTTTGCTGCGTTTGAGGCACTGCTTTTGCCTGCTTCATAGGACCTATGTTAATGTCAAACCAGATTGCCAAAAATGTTACAACTAAAGCACTCATCGCATAAAAGTTGTACATCACTGCGTTTAGTAAAATAGTAATACCCTCTCCTTGAATACTCCCCTGCTCTATCTGCGTAGCAATAAGCCCTAAAAGGAGTGCACCCCAGCCGTTTAGCACTATAAGCGAGCTAATAGGAGCCGAAGTTGAGTCGCATACAAACGCAAGCTTGGCATGAGAGACACCGTACTTGTCACACAGTGGTCTCCCAACCGCCCCGGCGATGAGGGAGGTAATGGAGGACTCGATAAATATCACAACGCCGATGATATAACTCAAAAGCAGAGCTGAGCGTCCTGAATGCACAAGAGAAGTCTTATGACTCATATACTCCACAAACCCTTCTATAGCACCACTTCTTTGCAATAACTCCATAACACTGCCTACAAGTATGGCAAAGGCGAGTGTTTTGAGAATCCAAGACTCACTCAGGAGTTCAAGAAAAAGTGCATAAGTAGCACTTAGCGTAGTAAAAAGTGCAAAATCATTGAGAATGAAGAGACCTAAAAGCACTCCTCCAAAAAGAGAGAGGAGAATGTTTTTAGAATAAAGTGCCAAAAGTATGGCAAGCAAGGAGGGAAAGATAGATAAAACAGAGAGTTCTATATGAACTCCTAAAACTCTATGGACATAAGCATAAGGCCAGGGCGTCCAAAGATCTCTTTGTACCCTTCACACTCTATTTCAGCTTTTTTCACAAATCCGAGTTTCTTGTAAAAGAGTTCCGCTTCAAGAGAACCGATCTCTATGATGGTCTGCGCAACACGATACCCTTTGAGTCTTGCAGTAAGTAAGCTCTTTTGCATCAGTGCTTTTAAAATACCCACATCAATGAAGCCTTCAACCTCTTCAAGGAAGTCAAACATCAATGTACTTTTATTTTGCTCAAAACCACAGCTATAGTAGACATCAAGCGTCTCTTCCACATCTTTTGTGCAGCCTATCTCTTCAAGTGCTTTAATAAACATCTCTTTTGTAGATATGCGAGGTTCATAGCTGCAGAGCGTACCTACTCTGTCCCCGTCTATCTCTGCTACAAGAAAGTTCTTATAGTTACAATGACTCTTCGCTTCTGTAGTTGTAAGCAGGGCAAGCTTTTTGAGAATCTCGGCATCTTCTTCATCACTAAAGAGCAGATCGAAAAGACCACCCTTTTTTCCTGCACGAGAACTTTGTAAAATCATTTCAGCCAAAAATGAAGCATCATCTGCTGTCGCCTGTCGTATTTTAATACCCATAATTTTATCCATACTTTAAATTTTATATGTATATCTTGACTTCATATGTTAGTAATAGTACCATACTTTATGATAAAAAGTTTCTTAATCCTTATAAGTTTTACAAATTTACTCTTTAGTGCACAACAAATCATATTGGTTGTGGCAAATGATATGAACAGTTCTCAAGCAAAACTCGAATGTTTTGAAGATGGGCATAAACTGTTTGACACCATAAATGTCAATCTTGGTTTTAATGGCTTGGCATGGGGGCTGGGTGCAGTTGAAATGCCAAAGAAAACCACAGCAGGACTCATGAAAAAAGAGGGAGATAAAAGAGCACCTGCGGGTATCTTTTCACTTACAGAGGCTTTTGGATACTCACAAAGAAGTGATACAAAACTCCCCTACCTCCATGCTACAAAATCACTCATCTGTGTTGATGATGTCAACGCAGCGAACTATAACAAAATAGTGACGGTACAAGGCAATGAAAAGAGTTTTGAGTATATGAAACGCAGTGACGAGTTATATAAGTATGGTGTCGTTGTGGGACATAATATGCAGGCAAAACGAGGATACGGTTCGTGTATATTTTTACACATTCAAAGAGATGAGAAGAGTCCGACTTTGGGATGTACGTCAATGAAAGAGAGTGATATAAAAAAGATAGTCCAGTGGCTTGATAAAGATAAAAATCCTATTCTTATACAAATACCAAAGCAAGAGGCCAAAGAGGTACTTAAACGCTACCCCTCACTCAAAGCCTCAACGCTGTTAAAAGAGGATTAATCCTCCTCTTTCACCATCTTGTCTTTTGCTTCAATACCCATAAGCGCAAGCCCTGTTTTAAGGCTGAGTGCCACAACAAGCATCACTTTAAGGAGCTTTGCTTCATCTTCTGTACCAATCATACGGACATCATAGTAGAACTTATGCAGTGAAGCTGCGAGTGACTTCAGATATTCCGGTAGTTTTTGAATCTGACGAGAGTTAAAGGCATCTTCAACAACTTCAGGCAGCAGCATTGCATCAAAAAGGAGTGTATCTGCATTTTCTCCAAGGTTTTTCAGACTCGCTGCGTTTATCTCTTCTATAGATACAGTCGCTTTAGAGAGTAGTGTCTGAATACGTGCGTGTGCATACTGAATGTAGAAAATAGGGTTTGAACTGTCTTGTTTTTTAAACTCTGAGAGGTCAAATTCTAAAGCAGTATCACTCTTTTTTGAAGCGAAGATATAACGCAGTGCATCTGCACCAATCTCTTCGACAATATCACTCATAAGTATGACATTTCCTGCACGCTTACTCATTTTATACGGTTCGCCATCTTTTAAAAGGCTTACCATTTGAGAGAGCAATACTTCAAGTTTAGATGAGTCATATCCAAGATACTCGATCGCCGCTTTTACACGCGCAATATAACCATGATGGTCAGCACCCCAAATATTGATGTAGTGGTCATACCCACGCTCAAACTTTTGGTTATGATAGACGATGTCACCGGCAAGATACGTAGGACGGCCATCTTCACGAACGACAACTCTGTCTTTTTCATCGCCTTTTGCCTCAGAAGCCAGCCATGTTTTGCCATCTTTTTCATAAATAGCATTCGCATCGTTTTGAGCCATTTTTTCCATAACTCTGTCCCAGTCATCATAAAGCGTTGACTCATATACAAAGGTATCAAAGTGCACATTCGTGTCGGCCAAATCTTTGACGATGATCTTCATCACTTCATCTTTTGCCCACATTGCAAGCTCACGTTGACGTGATTCATCATAAAATATCTCTGTACCGAACTTCTCCATAGCCTCACGAGCAAGCCCGTCAAGGTATTCACCACGGTAGTAAGACTCAGGGTATTCTACTGTCTCATCAAGTAGATTCTCTCTTGCATGGAGCTGTATGGAGAGACCAAGCAGGTCTATTTGATTTCCTGCATCGTTTACATAGTACTCCGCTGTGATGTCATAGCCAAGATGTTTTGCAAGACGGTAGAGTGTGTCGCCATAAATAGCACCACGTGCATGTCCTATATGCAGAGGACCTGTCGGGTTTGCACTGACAAACTCTAAAAGTATCTTTTGATTTTTTTCTTGTTTTGCAAACGCAGCAGGATTCTCAAGTGCCCATGAAGCATACTCACTTAAAAAACTCTCACTTAAACGGAAATTCAAGTACCCTTTTACAGCCTCTACACTTGAGAACTCTTCACTCTCACCAAAAGAGGAGGCAAGTTCGTCTGCAATGACCATTGGAGATTTTCGAAGTTCTTTTGCTAAAGAAAAAGCAATAGGAGTAGCAAAGTGACCAAAAGAGCGGTCACGCGGCTTTTCTAAAACAACCTCACGACCTAATTTCTCGCGTAATAACGCCGATACTCGTTGTTTCAAAGCTTATGCTTGTGTAGTTGTAGATTTAGGAGTCTCTGAAGATGCAGTCTCTTCAGTCGTTTCAACTTTTTTAGGAGCATCAGTTGCCACTTCATCAGCTTCTTTCATCTCTTCTTTAAAGTTTTTAATTCCCTTACCGAGCCCTTTTGCTAAATCTGGTATCTTTTTCGCACCAAAAAGCAGTACGATAATTCCAAAAATTAATAATAGTTCTGTTCCACTAGGCATTCCCATAGTATCTTCCTTGTTTAAAATTAAGTGATGAAGTATAGCTCATATTTGCTGTAACTTCTCTTATCGTAAAAATTTCTCTTTTTACCTTAACAATCTTCCCACTTTTGCACGAACTCATTGATCTCTTCGCTTGATTTTTTAAATCGTGCAGTTTTGGCAATCAAACGCAGTTTCTCTGCCGCATCATCCAAATCATCGTTAATGAGTAAATATTCATATTCGGAGACTCTTTGTATCTCTCTTTTTGCCATGTTGACACGTCTCTCTATCACCTCTTGTGAATCAGTAGAGCGTTTTTCTAGTCTGCGTTTGAGTTCTGAAAGCGTAGGAGGAGAGATAAATACCGAAGTCGTTATGTCACCAAGTCTGCTTTTTATAGCATTGTTCCCTTGCACATCAATGTCAAATATGACAAGTTTTCCCTCTTCTAGTGCTTTTTTTACAGGCTTTATGGAAGTTCCATAGTAGTTGCCATGAACAAGAGCATGCTCTAGGAACTGATCCTCTTCTACTTCTCTCTCAAACTCCTCTTTATCGACAAAGTAGTAATCTACACCATTTACCTCACCCTTGCGTATAGGACGCGTTGTTGTTGAAATAGAAAAATAGGTATCTCCGATATCATCAATGATCTTTGCAATCAGAGAGCTTTTTCCTGCACCACTTGGACCTGAAAGCACCAAAACGGCACCATTAATTTGACTCATCGCTAATCCTCAAAACTAATATTGATGGTAATTTTTGCACCTTTTAAAGAGGCAGCAACACTCTCATCACTCAAAGTCTTCAGAAGTGCTTTAAGTGACTCTACCCCTCTATTTTCACTCACAATTTCTTCAGTGCTGGAAGTGTCTACACTCTCCTCATTAGGCAGCTCATCTACCTCTTCATCTTCAATCTCTTCACCAAGTGCAGCTTTAAGATCTTTACTACTGAGGTTTGCAAAAGAGTCTATTTCACTGTTTGCTATATCTAAAAGTGTCTCTTCATCGACCTCACTCTCAAGATCTTCATCTGAGAGCTCTTCTACAGCATCTTGTATCTGCGTTTCGATATCTTCTACACTCTCTAAATCTTCATCCGCAATATCTAAGGCTTCATCTTCAAGCTCAATTGTCTCTTCTTCCTCTGCAAGTTCTTCGTCAAGTCCAAGCTCTTCATCAAGTTCCAATTCACCTAAATCAAGATCTACCTCTTCATCAAAGCTTATCTCTTCAAGCTCCTCAGCTTCTTGTTCTTCATTTGTTTCTACTTCATCTGCTATTCCAAGTTCAGCAAGATCGGGGTCAACTTCTGAGATATCTGCATCTGCCTCATCTTCAAGATCAAGAGCAAGATCATACTCTATATCCTCTTCTTCTGCATCGTCTTGCGTTTCATCGAGAAGTTCTTTGACCTTTTGCGCCTCTTCATCATCTAAGACGCTCTCCCCGACTTCACTCTCATCTAGCGCATCTAAATCGCTCATTGGCTCATCATCCAAATCTTCCAGGTCTATATCAAGGTCGTCAATATCATCCAAATCATCAAGTCCCTCTAACTCTAAATCTTCAAGGAGTTCTTCATCTGCTGTAGCTTCATCTTCTTTTACTTCATCGAGCGTTCTTTTTGTTGTTGTGAGGAGTTCGACCATATCAGTAGGTAAAAAAGGTTTTTTAATCGTTGCGGTAAAATTCCCTTCACCGTCATTCTCTCTTGAACAGATGAAAAGAGACTTTTTAAAGCTTACTTTCTCCTGCAATGCAGCGTAACTCTCTTCATCGTACAAAGCATCGTCTATAACAAGAAGATCATATGCTCCCTCTGGTACTTCGTCCAAGCTGTGTGCAGCCACAACTTCATCATCAGTTTTTTGAGCACTTAAAGTTACCAACTTCGTTACTACTGGATTGTCATTTAAAAGTAATATCTTCACATATATTCCTTTGAGAGGTTATTGTCACCATTGTAGCAAAAAAAAACTAAAAAAATGTCTCCAACATATTAAATGCATCTTGAACCTGCCCTTTGAGCACAAGCATGATTGCAGTAAGCGTTGCAATAAGTACTGCAAACGCAACCATAATCTTAATAGGAAACCCTATTACGAGAAGGTTGAATTGAGGCATGGTTTTCATAAGCATTCCAAAAATAACATCGGCAAGCAAAGAGAGTGCTAGAATTGGAAACGCAATCATAAACCCTACAAGAAACATATTTGCCGTAGCATGCATAATATAGTGAAAAAAGTTCTGCGTAACTATAAAACCGCCTAAAGGAACAGTTTTTAAAGAGTGGTCTACAAAGAGCAGTATCCAATGGTGTAGATCAAGTGCAAAGAGTGTCATAAGTGCAAGCAAAGAGAGAAACTGCGAAATAATAGGCATTGACACACCCGACTGAGGATCAATCGCACTTGCAAGTGAAAAACCCATCATATACGATATCTGCCCACCTGCGAATGTGATGACATTATATGCCAACTGTAAAACGATGCCTACCGCAAGACCTAAAATAAGTTCACCTAAAATAGCAACAACTATGGTCGGTAAATTTAAATCGAGTGTAGGGGGAGGCATAGAAGCATAAAAGAAAACAGTGAAGAAAAAGGCAATGGTCGCTTTGATGTTCATAGGAATATTTTTGTGGTCAAATATTGGAACAGCTGCAAAGAGCCCTGCAAAACGAAAAAAGAGTAGTAAAAAGCCTACCATATTCCTTTCGTTAAATATCTCTGCAAACTCCACTTCAGCCTACTTTATACGTTTGAGTTCTTTATTAGAGAGTTCAAAGACTTTATCACATTGACTTGCAAGATGATTATCGTGGGTTACAAGCACCATTCCTGCATTATGTTCTTGACAATACTCAAAGAAAAGTCTCATCACTTCCATTGCTGTTTTGGAATCAAGATTTCCTGTAGGTTCATCTGCAAAAATAATGGTCGGTTTTTTTGTCAATACTCGGGCAATGGAGACGCGCTGTTGCTGTCCACCTGAGAGTTCTGTCACTTTTTGGTGTATACAATGCTCGATATCTAACTTTTTAAGTAAACTCTCATCTATCTTCTCTTGTGAGAGTATCTGCGCAACTTCAAGGTTCTCAAACGCACTAAAACCTTTAAAAAGATAGTGTGACTGAAACACTAAACCAAGTTGAGAGCGTTTGAGTAAGGCTAGTTCTTTTTTACTCATCGCAGCAACCTCTTTTCCAAGTATCTTTACTTTACCTTCATTTGGTTGAAGAAGTGTTGAGAGCAGATGTAAAAGTGTTGACTTTCCACTCCCGCTCATACCTATGATAGCTATAGACTCTTTACTATAAAGGTCTAATGATACATTATGAAAAAGTTCATATTCGAATGAGTGTGACAGATTTTGTGCAGATAATAGATTCATGAGGGGATTATATCCAAGATATAATAAAAAATTTAAAAAAGATTGAAAAGTATGAGTTAAGCCAAAGGCTTAGCTCATTTGCGCTGCAACTTCCGCTGCGAAATCGTCTTCTTGTTTTTCGATTCCTTCACCAACTTCAAGGCGAATAAAATCAACTATCTCAGCAGTTCCGCCAAGTGCTTTAGCCGCTGCTTCAACAGCTTCAGCTACAGTTTTCTTATCGTCAAGTACATACGCTTGGTCTAAAAGCGCTTGTTCTTTGTCAAGTGTAGTGTTGTCATCAACAAAACGTGCCAATTGACCAGGGATGATTTTGTCCCAGATTTTTTCAGGTTTGTTTTGCTCTTTGAGTGCTGCTTTGATGTTCTCTTCAGCCTCTTTCATGACTTCATCAGTAAGTTGCATCATAGATACATACTGAGGAACGTTTTTAAGAGGTTTCCCTAAACGTTTAAGCTCTTCATTCTCTTTTTTGATAGCTTCGATTCTACCTTTTGTTTCACTCTCTACAAATTCAGGATCGAAATCTTTGTATGAAAGAGTTGTAGGTTTCATTGCAGATGCGTGCATCGCTACTTGTTTAAGAGTATCTCTTAAGCCTTCAGCTGTTTTTGCACTGTCACATTTTGCTTTAATGATAACCGCAATACGTCCGTTTGAGTGGATGTAAGCATTCATAGCAACTGTATCATCTTCAGCTTCTAAAGTACCAAAACGACGAAGTTCGATTTTTTCACCGATCTTTGCAACAGTTTCAGTAAAGTAAGCACCAAACTCACTCTCCATAACCTCTGCAACATCACTTGGATTCTTTTCAAAAATCTCTTCAGTTGTTTTAAGCACTAAGTTTTGGAAACCTTCATTTTTAGAAACGAAGTCAGTTTCAGAGTTAACCTCTACAACTGTCGCTTTAGAGAAGTCATCAGCAAGTTTAAGCCCTACAAGACCTTCTGCTGCAACTCTGTCTGCTTTTTTCGCTGCTTTTGCAATACCACGCTCTTTAAGAAGCTCAGCTGCTTTTTCCATATCGCCATCAGCTTCAACAAGAACCTTTTTACAATCCATCATAGGTGCATCAGTTGCTTGACGCAACTCTTTTACCATTGCTGCTGTTACTGCTGCCATAATTATGCTTCCTCTGTAGTAGTTTCTTCAGTTGCCGGAGCTTCAGTAGCTGCCTCTTCTGCAACTTCTTCAGTTTGCTCAGCTTCTTCATTAGCACCTTCACGAAGTGCTTTCCCTTCATTGATAGCTGCTGTCATTTCACGACAGAAAAGTTGAATAGAACGGATAGCATCATCATTCCCTGGAATTGGGTAGTCGATTAGGTCCGGATCACAGTTAGTATCTAGTGGCGCAACAATAGGAATGTTTAAACATCTAGCTTCTAAAACTGCAATGTGCTCTTTTACTGCATCAACAACAAAAAGCATATCAGGAAGTTTTTTCATATCACGAATACCACCGAAATATTGCTCAAGTTTCGCTTTTTGACGAGAAAGCATTAATGCTTCTTTTTTCGTTAAAAGATCGATTTGACCATTTTCTTGCATCTCAGTGATAACATCAAGTTTACGAATAGATTTTTGAATAGTTGGGAAGTTAGTAAGCATACCACCTAACCATCTGTTATCTACATACGGCATACCACAAGCGATTGCAGCTTCACGAACTGAGTTACGAGCTTGTTTTTTTGTACCAACGAAAAGGATAGTTTTTCCTTCAGCTGCTGCATCTACAACGATTTGGTACGTGTTACGGAAGTAACGAAGTGTTTTTTGTAAATCGATAATATAGATATTTTTACGAACACCGAAAATGTATTTTTTCATTTTTGGGTTCCAACGACGAGTTTGGTGTCCGAAGTGTACACCACATTCTAAGAGGTCTTTCATAGTTACCATAGGGTATCCTTAAAGGCATGTTAGCCAGAAATTTCGTTAGTTGGCTTCGAGAATGTCGGACAATGACCGCTAAAAAGCGGGTTGCACTAACTTTTTGACATAATCTGTGAATATTTTCTTTTTCCACAAGTACTCAAGAAAAATCCGCGAATTATACTAAAATATAGTTTAATTCTAGCTTTTTAATAATAAGAAAAAGAGTTGAATTATAGTTTAAAATTATATTTATCTAAGTTAATGTATAGTATCACAATAATTAAACAAAAGGGTCACTATGAACAAGCCTCTCCTCCTCTCTTTAGCAGCTGTAGCACTACTTGGCAGCAATCTAAACGCAGAAACTATGTACACGAAATTTCAAGCTATGGAGCTTAATATGAAAAAGCTCCAACATGAACTGAGTGAACTCAAAGCCGAACAAGCCCAGCTCAAAGCGGATGCACTCAAAGCAAAAGAGGCTGCAGAGGAGTCTGATGAAGAAGAAGGCAATGATGATGAAGAGAGTGTTGATGAACGTATCGCTGACATTGAAGAGAGTATTACAGACCTCAACAAAGCAACGAACGGTTCTCATGTAAAATTCAATGTTGATTACCGCTACACTGTTGAAAACATGCAGTACAAAATGGCAGATGGCTCTCAAGCGAATAACGATGCCTTTATGACAAACAGACTCTGGATCAACATGAATTGGGCAGCCACAAAAAATCTCAGTTTTACAGGGCAACTTGCATATAACAAAGCCTTTGGTGCGAGAAGTGGAGCAAATCTAGGCCCTTATGAGACTTTTGACTGGATAGCGAATGAGAATGCGTATGATGATACACTCCGAGTACGTTCAGCCTACTTTTTATACAAAAATGATACTTTCTTAACAGCTGACATTCCGTGGACATTCAGCATTGGGCGTCGTCCATCTACAAACGGGCATCTTGTAAACTTAAGGGATGATGACCATGCAGCCTCTCCAATGGGACACAATATCAATGTTGAATTTGACGGTCTAAGCTCTAAGTTTGCATTTGAAAATGTGACAGGTATTGATGGAATGTATATTAAGTTCTGTGCAGGACGTGGGCTGAGT
The DNA here is from genome assembly GCA_027011725.1 of Sulfurimonas sp. Taxonomy (GTDB): domain Bacteria; phylum Campylobacterota; class Campylobacteria; order Campylobacterales; family Sulfurimonadaceae; genus Sulfurimonas. The sequence continues at coordinate 22,744 of JALUZQ010000138.1, forward strand.
AATGCAAAACCAAGAATTAGTTCCACTCCATATGCATCAAACAAAGATACTGCACCCGATATTGATTTAGCAGGTCTTATCTTCGTTCCGTATGATGATGGACAGTACTCACTTAATACACAATACTACTACGCAAACAATCTTATGGATGCTGTAAATCCTTTAAACCCTACCCTGGGCTTCAAAACAGTTGGCGGACTACATGCACTAACAGCAAACATTGTCGCAAATGGAATTGGTGATGGTATCAGTGACTTTTTAGATGATACTATCTTCTTTGTAAGTGGTGCCATGAGTATAACCAACCCGAACAAAAGCGGCGGTGGAATGCTTGGACGTACGGAGAGAAAGAAAGGGTATTCTGTGTGGACAGGCGTACAGATTCCATCACTTATTAGCGACGAAGGGCGTTGGGGTGTTGAGTATAACCACGGCAGTAAATTTTGGAGAAGTTTAACCTATGGTGAGGACACAAATATCGGTTCAAAACTTGCAGCGCGTGGTGATGCCTATGAAGCATACTTCACAGAACCACTCATAGAGGATGTTCTCTCTGTACAAGTTCGTTATACCTATATAGATTATGCTTACTCTGGGAGTAATGGATTTTTTGGAAATACGACAGGAACACCACTCTCTATGGAGCAGGCAATTGCAAACGGATTTGGAGACAGTGTTGTAGATACTGCCCAAGATATCCGTTTTTATATCAGATACAGATACTAAAAAGAGAACTCTCTCTTTTTAGTCTACGCGTTTTTTAACTCTTCAAGTTTCTCTTTGACAGCTTCAACATGTCCTTTGACACGCACTTTTTCCCATTTTGCACGAACGATACCTTCAGGGTCAATGATAAAAGTTGAACGCACAATACCCATGTACTCTTTACCATAGTTCTTCTTGAGTTGCCACACACCGTACTTTTGCATCATCTCGGTACTCTCATCACTCAGTAGTGTAATACCAAGATTATGTTTTTCAATAAAATTACGATGTTTTTTCGTTGTATCGGCACTTACACCCAAGACCACAGCATCTAAAGAGGAAAAATCAGGAGCAGCTTCAGTAAACTCTTTTGCTTCAGTGGTACATCCCGGTGTATTGTCACGAGGGTAAAAATATAAAACGATCCATTTTCCTTTTAGATCACGCAGACACATCTCAACATCATCTTGGTTTGGCAGACAAAAGTCTGGAGCTTTTTGACCAACTTCTAACATATCTCTTTCCTTATAATAGTGAATTTAATAGACGAATAATAGCAGATAAACCCAAATACCACTAAATGAGGTAAGAACAATTCCTAAAAAGGTCTTTCTTGCTATGAGTTTATGCTCGTGAGATTTTCTCCCGGGTATCATCTTTTTTGCAAACTGATAATTTGCTTTGATGATGGTTCTACTCCAGTAAATGAGTGTCACAACTGCAATGAATATGTGTACGGCTAAGACAAGTGAAGCATAGGTGTGCGAAACTCCACTTCCCTCCATAAAAGCGTCAAAACCTCCACTAAGGCGTACTCCATATTCAAAGTAGCCCACTACAATTACAGAGATAACAAAAATAATATTTTGACTCAAGGCATGAATTTTATAGAAGTGTTTTTTTGCCATCATGATGGAGCTGTAGACAAGAAGTGGTAAAAGTGCGACAATAAGTGTCACAAAATCCATAAAAAATGGTGCGCGTGTCCCAAAAAAACCTGCACTAAACATATACTCCATCACTTACGCCTTTCGTTTTTGATAGCGATAATATACACTAACCAATATTACGAGCAACATAACCACTACAATAGTAATTTCTTTTAAGTATTGTTGAATTAGCTCTTGATTCGTCCCTATGAAATAACCAAGCAGTGTCAACACCAAAGCCCAAATACCCGCTCCAAGCGTTGTATAGAGTGAGAACTCTACCAAATTCATTTTGGCAATTCCCGCAGGAATGGAGATAAGCTGACGAATACCCGGAATGAGACGCCCCGTAAAAGTGGAAATATGCCCATGCTTTTCAAAGTAGTTTTCCATCTTCAAAAGCGTTTCTTCTTTAATAAAGAAATACTTTCCAAACTTGATGAGAAATTTACGCCCAAGTGTAAAAGCCAGATAGTAGTTGACAAATGCGCCAATAAGACTCCCAGCCAAAGCACTCCCCATAATAGCCGCAATACTCATCTGTCCCTGCGCTGCCAAATACCCAGCAGGAACGAGCACAAGCTCACTTGGAAATGGAATAAAACTCGACTCAATCGCCATCATAATAATAATGCCAATATATCCCCAGTCAAATATCAAATCGACTAAATCTTGCGCTAATTCATGAAGCATTTATCTTCTCCTCTACATCTTTTATCATCTGCGCTGCCACATCTTTTGTAGTGTAGCTCAAAAGTTTTTCACTCTTTTGCTGCAGTTGTGGATTCTTTACTATTTTTATAAGCAGTGATTTTAAATCTTCATCCTCTCTCGCACACCAGCCAAGCCCATTTTTTACGATGAACTGTGCGTTGTGGTACTGATGATCACCCGCTGCGTATGGGTAGGGGATAAAGAGTGCAGGACAACCGTTAGCTGTAAGTTCCCAAAGCGTGGAAGCACCTGCTCGTGAAACTGCCAAATCTGCTCGCGTAATCAATTCTGGCAGCTCTTTTGTAAAGCCATACAGCTCTGCTTCAACCCCCATCTCTTTATACGCTTGTTTGACTCTTGCATAGTCAAAATCACCTGCTTGATGGATGATGTTTATGCCCATTTTCTGAAGCTTCTCTGCTACAGAGAGGGCAAGGTCATTAATGGCTTTTGCCCCATGACTGCCGCCTAAAAAAATGATGGTCGTTAGCTCAGTTCTTAGACGTGCTTTTTTATAAAAAATCTCTTTGACAGGGTAACCTTTGATGGGAGAGTCCTCATCATATGCGGAGACAAAACTCTTTGCATATCTTTTTAGAAGTGAGTTGAGCCGCCCCTCTACTGCGTTTTGTTCATGTATAAAAAGAGGAATAAATAGTGAAAGTGCTGCAAACGCAGCGGGTGCAGCTGAGAAACCGCCAACACTGTAGGTCGCCTGAATCTTGTGCTTTTTGAGTATCTTTCTTGCTTGAAAGAAGGCTCTAAGAACCTTCAAGAGTGCCTTGAGTTTTCCTAAGCCTTTTTGATTGACCACACCGGTTGTTTCTAAAAAATAGACATGAGAAAAGGGGCTGTTTTGTGCGAAGTATTTTCTGTCTTGTCCACTTGTTGAGCCTATAAAGATGACTTCATTTCCATCTGCAACAGCAGCTTCTGCCAAAGCTTCAGCTATCATCAAATGCCCACCTGTTCCGCCACCTGTTATGCAAAGTTTCACGACTTCTCTCCTTTATCCATCTTCGCTTTTTTTGAAGCCATCAAAACCATACCTACACCAAACGCAGCCCCAAGCATAGCTGAGCCACCATAACTTAAAAAGGGAACAGAGATCCCTTTGATGGGAGTAATACCACTAATTCCATAGGCATTTACCAAAAACTCAAATGAAAGTACCAAACCGATGCCTATACTAAAGAGATAAATACTCATATCTTCAG
>JALUZQ010000139.1 GCA_027011725.1 Sulfurimonas sp.
CATAAGCCTGTATTTCTCTCCATTGGGTACTCTACTTGTCACTGGTGTCATGTGATGGAAAAAGAGTCATTTACAGACGAAAAAATAGCGGCACTACTGAACGAATACTTTATCAGTATTAAAATTGACAGAGAAGAACTCCCTCAAATTGACGCGCTTTATCAAAACATTTACAAATCATACAAAAAACACTCGGGTGGCTGGCCTTTGAATCTTTTTATGACAGCAGATAAAAAGGTTTTTTACATCTCTACCTACATTTCACCCGTCAGAAGAAGCTACAGCGAAGGGTTTGATACACTTTTGCCAAAACTCCACAAACTTTATAGCGACAAAAGTGCTTTAAAAAGAGCAATAGAAGCAATATCACATCCAATTTCTACAAAACAGGCTCATTCTAAACGCAGTGATACGCCACTTACTGTGACTGCGTTTAGCAACTCTATGAAAGAGCTTTACAATGCAGACTACCCCGGTTTTGGCAACTCAAAACAGTTTCCCGAAGCCTCCAAGATGGCTCTGATGCTCGAACTTGCAGAATTAAGTGGTGATGTGAGGCTGAAAAAAGAGTACTTTACGCTGCTTGACACCATGGCGTTGAGTGGATTGTATGATCATGTCTATGGTGGCTTTTTTCGCTACAGCGTTGACTTGGAGTGGGAAATTCCTCACTTTGAAAAGATGCTCTACACACAAGCGGAGCTTTTACCTCTCTATGTACGAGGCTACGTACTTACCAAAAAGCAGCTCTACAAAAATGTAGTCGAGGAGTCCATTGCAATGCTTGAGCAGCGTTTTTCTTACAAAAACCTCTACTTTAGTGCAAGCGATGCTGATTCAGACAAAGAAGAAGGTGGGTATTTTATATTTATCAAAGAGGAAGTACAAAAAGCACTCCAAAGAAATCCTCACGCACAAGAGATAGAAGAGGCGCTTGGCTTTACCCTTGCAGGCAACATTCATGGAAAAATCCATCTAAGTTTGAGCACAGACGAACGTCCAGAAGGCTTTAAGGCCTTTCAAAAAGCACTCCAACGAGTGCGAGCGACGAGAGAGTACCCTTTTATAGATAAAAAGATAAACACAGCATGGAACACGATGATGATAGAAGCACTCTACGATGCCGCCTACATCGACAAAAAGTACGCAAAAAAAGCAGATACACATCTACAGGCACTTCAAAATTTAATGCTGCAAGAAGGAGAGCTCTACCATCAAACAGTACCAAAGCATACACCCACACAAAAAGGCTTACTCGAAGACTACGCTTTTTTCATAGGCGCGCTCATAGCTTCGTACGAAAATAGCTACGACACAACAAAACTCTCTCTTGGAGAGTATCTTCTCTCTCAGGCACAGCAGAAGTTTTACCAAAATGGCATCTGGTATATGAGTGAAGCAAAGCAGGTGCGCGCAGATTTGAATGACAAGTATTACACCTCTGCACTTTCAAAAATCATAGAGGACACCATAAAACTCTCTGCTTTAAAAGAGTCATTTCGCTATGAAAAACTTGCACAAAAGAGCATAGAGGCAAATGAAGCGACATTAAAGAGAAAACTTGCTAAAGTTCCTGCACTGGCGCATGATTATTTGATGCTAAAAAAGGGTGTATTTGTACTTAAAAGTAACAAAGAAAACCTCATAAACAATATGAAGACAATCAAAGAAGTACACTACCCTTATCTGATGACTTTAAAAGAGAATTATGATGACTACTTGGTATGTACACTTAGAAAATGTTTTCTCAAGAGTTCAGATCTAAACGCAGTCATTCAAGTAATAAAATAGGAGCAATATGAGAAGTATAGGACTTTTAGGTGCGATTTCCATCGGCATCGGTGGTATGGTTGGCGGAGGAATTTTCGCTGTTTTGGGTGAAGCGGTCTCTTTGGCGCACGGTGCAACGGCAGTTGCGTTTGGGCTTGGCGGGTTCATAGCACTTTTGACGGCTTACTCTTATGCCAAGCTCTCTGTCACATTTCAAAGTGAGGGTGGTACGGTCACTTTCATTGACAAAGCATTTGGTGACAACATTCTCTCTGGTTCGGTAAACCTGATGCTTTGGCTGAGTTACTTGGTCACCATCTCACTCTATGCCACTGCATTTGCTTCGTATGGAGAGACATTTTTCAAACACCCCTCTTCTCTTTTACACCATGGGCTTATCACAGCTGCCATCATCTTTCCTGCCATCATCAACCTTGTAAGTGCCTCTTTTGTAGGAAAAAGTGAGACTGTCATTGTTGTTATAAAGGTCTCACTACTTGTCTTGGTTATTGTCGCTGGAGCCTCATACGTAGAGCCTGAGCGCATGACCCCGCAGCATTGGGGTTCACCTCTCTCCATCGTTGTAGCAGGGATGATAATATTTGTAGCCTATGAAGGTTTTGAGCTTATTGCAAACTCTGCAGAGGATATTAAAGATCCTGATAAAAATCTTCCTCGTGCATTTTATGCT
>JALUZQ010000140.1 GCA_027011725.1 Sulfurimonas sp.
CATGATATGATAGGCTATAACTACCGTATGCCGAATCTAAACGCAGCCCTTTTGGTTGCACAGATGGAAAATCTTGAAAAGTTTTTGGACTCAAAAAGAGCACTTGCAGGAGAGTATGCAAACTTTTTTGCTCAAATTGACGATATAGAATTTATGCAAGAGCCAAAAGAGGCACACTCTAACTATTGGCTGCAAGCAGTTATGCTGCAAAACAACGAAGAAAGAGAGGCGTTTTTGCAATATTTAAACAAGCATAATGTAATGACACGCCCTATCTGGAAATTGATGAGTGAATTGGAAATGTTTGATGATTGTCAAAAAACAGACCTGAGTAATGCAAAATTTTTGCAAGAGAGAGTTGTAAATTTACCAAGTAGTGCAAAAGTATGAAAGAGAAAATAATTTTAATCGGCGGCGGCGGACATTGTAAAAGTGTCATTGATGTCATAGAGCAAGAGGGGCGCTTCGAGATTGCAGGAATAATTGAAAAATATGTCGGAGAATCAAAAGCGGTACTTGGGTATTCTCTCATTGGTACAGATGACGAGCTTGAAAAATTACGTCAAGAGTATACTTATGCGTTTGTAACCATCGGACATTTAGCATCTAACAAAGTACGAGTCAAACTCTTTGAAAAACTCAAAGCACTGGAGTTTAACATTCCTGTCATCATCTCTCCTTTAGCCTATGTCTCCAAGCATGCAAAGGTGGCCAGTGGAACGGTTGTAATGCACCACGCTCTCTTAAATGCAGCGGTAGATGTTGGTGAGAACTGCATCATAAACTCCAAGGCTTTGCTTGAACATGATGTTGTCGTAGGCGATAACTCTCATATATCTACGGGAGCAATTCTAAATGGTGGTGTGAGTGTAGAGTCGAACAGCTTTGTAGGCAGCGGCGCTGTTGTAAAGCAAGGCAGTCACATTTCAGGATTTATAAAAATGGGGAGTGTTGTAAAATGAGTGTTTTTATCATTGCAGAAGCAGGAGTTAATCATAATGGCAGCATAGAACTTGCTAAAAAGCTCATTGACGTGGCAAGCGATGCAGGTGCGGATGCTGTAAAATTTCAAACCTTTAAAGCAGAAAAACTTGTCAGTAAGAATGCAGAAAAAGCAGAGTATCAAAAAGAGACAAGTGGTGCGAACGAATCACAATACGAGATGCTCAAAAAACTTGAACTCGATGTTGCTACACACCAAGAGCTTATGCAATACTGCAAAAGTAAAAAGATACTGTTCCTCTCAACCCCTTTTGACCATGAAAGCATAGATTTATTACATACTTTGGGTTTGGAGATATTTAAAGTTCCAAGTGGAGAGATCACTAATTTGCCCTATCTCAGACACATTGGCTCTTTAGGAAAAAGAGTGATACTTTCTACAGGAATGGCCGATATTGGTGAGATAGAAGATGCTCTGGATATTTTAACAGACTCGGGAACTGCCAAAGAAAACATTACTATTTTGCATGCGAACTCAATGTATCCAACCCCTGTGGAAGATGTCAATCTCAAAGCTATGCCAAACATTGGAAGCACTTTTGACATTGCCTATGGGTATAGTGACCACACACTCGGCATAGAAGTAGACATTGCCGCTGTAGCACTTGGAGCATCGGTGATAGAGAAACACTTTACGCTTGATAAAACCATGGATGGACCGGATCACAAGGCATCGCTAGAGCCTAGTGAGCTTAAAGCGATGGTGCAGGGCATACGAAACATAGAAAAAGCTCTTGGAAGCAGTATAAAAAAACCATCTCCCAGTGAAAGTGTTAATATTCAAGCAGCAAGAAAATCGATCGTAGCATCGAAAAGTATTAAAAAAGGGGAACGTTTGAGCGAAGATAACCTTACAGTCAAGCGTCCAGCAAAGGGCATAAGTCCTATGCGTTGGGATGAAGTAGTTGGAAGTGTTGCTCAGCGAGATTACAAAGAGGATGAACTTATATGAATAAACGAAAAATCTGTGTAGTGACTGGGACAAGGGCAGAGTATGGATTGCTGTATTGGCTGATGAAAGAGATCGAAGCTGATGAGGCTCTGCAGCTGCAGCTTATTGTAACAGGTATGCATTTAAGTCCTGAGTTTGGCCTAACCTACAAAGAGATAGAAAAAGAGTTTCATATAGATAAAAAAATAGAGATACTCCTCTCTTCAGATACTTCCATAGGCATCTCAAAATCAATGGGGCTTGCACAGATCTCTTTTGCAGAAGCCTATAATGAGTTACAACCGGACATAGTTCTTGTTTTAGGTGACAGATATGAGATATTTTCTGCTGCGAGTGCTGCTATGATCGCACGCCTGCCTCTTGCGCATCTTCATGGAGGAGAAGCTACCGAGGGCTTGATTGATGAGTCCATTAGACATGCCATTACTAAAATGAGCCATTTGCACTTTACATCCACTAATACATAT
>JALUZQ010000141.1 GCA_027011725.1 Sulfurimonas sp.
TAAAATGAGAAGAGGGTGTCCATAAAAATTTCATAATGTTCCTTGTAGTAAATAATGTGAAATTATAGCAAATGTATATAAAAGTAAATTTTCTAATAATGATAACAGATATCATTATTAAGTATAATCTAAGTTGATAGTAGTTATCATTCTGAAAAATAAATGAAATAGGTTAGAAAATGAAGAGAACAGTTTTTATGCTTACAGCTTTTACATTGGTTTCTAATACACTCTTTGGCGCAGATGAAGCACCTAAAAGAGAACGCCTTCACTCTGTTAAAGAGGCGATAGGTCAAGTAACAAAGATGCAAGATAAAAATGTATCTATAGTAGAGAGTTTTAAGCATATGTTTGAAGATGGTAAAGTCTCCGGACAGTTTCGAACAATGTATGCAGGGTACGATCAAAAAGCAGCAACAGAGTCAGACAGCCACGCTACTGCAGTGGGCGGCATACTCAAATACGAGCTTGCAGAGTTCAATGGCTTTAATGCCGGTGTAGCATTTTACACTTCACAAGATTTACACTTTGCAAGTGGAAAAGATGCCAAACATAATTCTGAGCTCTCATCAGATAAAGGGAACTATACAGATTTACACGAGGCTTACATCAACTACAGTTATAAAGACTTCAACATAAGAGCAGGAAGACAAAGACTCGATACTCCCCTCGCTGACAGTGATGATATCCGTATGATTCCAAACAGCTTTGAAGCGTATGTCGCAAGTTATGAGTATAATGGTTTTGCATTGATGGCAGGGCGTATTAACAGTTGGCAGGGTGTAGATGCCGATCTGAGTGCTGGCTGGAGTAAGACAGGAAGTGATGGGGTAAACTTTGGGGGTGTGGCATATAGTGAAAAGTATGAGTTGAATGTATGGTTTTACAACATCACAGGCTATACAAATGCACTCTACTGTGATACGGGTGTCAACTATGATATTAGCTCCAATGTTCTTTTTCATGGGATGTTGCAGTACCTACAAGAGAATGAACTCTCAAGCAGTGGATATGACGCGGCTATATATGGAGGAATGTTAGAGGTGGTAGTCAAAGGTTTAAGTCTGAATCTGGCATACAATGCTACTGACGCTTCACACAACAAGCAGACCTTTGCAGGAACGGGAGGGGGCAACCTTTTTACCAGTCTTGATACAACAACACTCGATGTTGTCGCAGTTGATAGAAAAGCTCAGGCTGTTGTTAGTGGAATATCGTATAATTACGATAATTTAAATTTTCTTTACGCGTATGGTTCATTTAGCGGTTCAAAAGACTCAAATGGACAAAAGGCAGACCTTGTAGAGCAAGATATTGGATTTGAGTACAATGTAAATGAAGAGTTTATAGTGAGTGCTCTTTATGTTTTGTCTGATGATAGAGCCAGCAGCGCTAAAACCGTCAATGACTGGACGCGTACGCAAGTGATGATGCATTATAATTTTTAAAAAGAGAGTGTTATGAAAAGATTGCTAGATTGTAAAAGAGGTGAAAAAGTAAAAGTTTCTAAGCTAAACGCAGCGTATGATCTGAAACAGAGGCTTATCTCTTTTGGAATGATGAAAAATGCAGAAGTAGAGGTTTTAGAACAAGCACCCGGGAAAAAGACCATAGAGGTCAAAGTGGGGAAGATGCGTTTGGCACTCCGAGCTGAAGAAGCAGCACAAATAGAGGTAGAAGAGATATGAAAGAACTAAATGAGGCACAACAATGTCCAATCACTGCAAAGCACATTAAAGTAGCACTTGTAGGACAGCCAAATGTCGGGAAAAGTATGCTCATCAACTCTGTGAGCAATGCTCATCTGCATGTAGGAAACTTTTCGGGTGTAACGGTTGACAAGACCGAAGTGCTTTTTGATTATAAAGAGTATAAATTTACGGTTGTTGACCTTCCAGGAACGTATGCTTTTACTGACTACACTATAGAAGAGCGCGTGACACATAATTATCTTTGTGCTGAAGAGTATGACATTATTATCAATGTAGTGGATTCTACAAACTTGGAAAAAAATCTTCAACTTACCTCAGAACTCCTTACTATGAGTAAAAAGCTCGTCATTGCACTCAATATGAGTGATGAGGCTGAAAAAGAAGGTATAGAGATAGATGCAGAGTATATGAGTGAACTACTCAATGTCTCGTGTGTGAAAGTCTCAGCTGCAGCAAAAACGGGAATACAAGAGCTTATTGATACGGTTATTGAAACTTTTGAAGCACCAAAGAGAGAGCCAAAGCTCATTTTTAGTGAAGCGGTGGAAGAGGAGATAGAAAAAATTGTCTCTTACTTTGAAAAGCATAACTTTGAGGCGGTAAATAGTTATAGAAATATCGCCATTAACCTACTTAAAGAAAATAAGAAAACCTATGAAAAGCTACATGATGAACCTATATGGACGGAGTTGCAGCCTATACTCATT
>JALUZQ010000142.1 GCA_027011725.1 Sulfurimonas sp.
CGCAAGACTCTATCAAGAGTTTATGAAAGCTTACAGTAGTGTAAGTGGAAAACTTCATCACAGTGGCTCTCTTGATGCGATAAAACAAGCAGATGCTGCTATCGTTATCGGTACACGTATAGCAACGGACAATCCGATGGTACGTTATGCACTTAGAACTGCTTCACAACATAATGGTGCAAAGATTGTCTATGCACACCCTATGGAAGATGCACTGATGAAAAATACTGCTACGCAGTTTATGAAGTATGAAGCAGGCTCAGAAGAGGGTGTTATGGCACTTTTGGCAAATGAACTGCTTCAAAATACTGATGTAGATGAGCAAAGCAGAGCATTTTTAGATGATCTTGATTTGGGTTATCTCGAAGCTGAGAGCAATGTCGGCGATGATGAACTAAAGTTGATGACGAAAGCTTTTGCAAGAAGTACAAAACGTGTACTTGTGGTGGGTGCAGATATGTTCGCTCACCACAGAGCTGCAAACATTGCAAAACTTGCTGCACTTATTGAAAAATATACAGACTTCTCTGTTGTTATTGTTCCAAATGAAGTAAATACAGTTGGTGTTTCTCTTCTTTGCGAGCTTGACAAAGATGAAGCACAAAGCAATGTGGTTGGATACAACGCAGCGGGTGATTTTGTACTTTCATCTTTAGAAGATGCAGATCTTGCGATGCCGGCACTTAATCAGGTGGAAGGAACCGTTGTAAATATTGACAACCAAGTGCTTCCACTCAATGTAGCATTACCATTTGATGGGTATGTTTTGAATGATATTGCAAATGCACTTGGTTTAAATAAAGAGTATACGATTGACTATACAAAAGAGCTAGACTCTGCAAAAGGTTTCAAAGCCGTTGCGTTTGATGACTTGGAAAACTTCTACAGTGCATATGGTGACGATGTAAGAGGCTACCTTTTAGATGAAGTGGCGTGTGAAGCTACAGGAGAACTTGAAGAAGTAGCAGAACTACCTGAGTTTAATGGAACTGTTATTTACAATGCAAACCCTGTGCTTCAATTTAACCGTTTTACAAATAAAACAAAGCAGCTTGAGCGTGATAATACTTTAAGAGGTTCTGCACAGTTTGCAGCTGCCGCGAGAATTAGTGATGGTGATGAAGTAGAGATAGAGTTTGCTTCAAGAAAAATCAGACGTCTTTTCAAACAAGACGATGAGTTAAAAGGAACTATAGCACTTAATCCGAACTTTGATTTAGAAGCGGACTATGGTCAATATAGATTTGAAAAATCCAAAATAGTGAGAGTAGTATAATGAGTAAGATTACTATAAATATTGATGGAAAAGAGGTTCAAACGCAAGAGGGTGAGTATTTATTAAACGCAGCCCGTGCGAACGATATTTTTATTCCTGCAATATGTTATTTAACAAGGTGTAGTCCGACTTTAGCTTGTCGTATCTGTTTAGTAGAAGCAGACGGCAAACAGGTGTATGCTTGTAATGCAAAAGCAAAAGACGGCATGAATATTACAACATCAACTGAGACTATAGAAAAAGAGCGTCGTGCCATTATGGAAGTATATGATGTCAATCATCCGCTTCAGTGTGGTGTGTGTGATCAATCAGGTGAGTGTGAACTACAAAACTATACCTTAGAGATAGGTGTAGATTCTCAGCATTATGCAGTAAAAGATGTAGATAGAAGTTCTCATGACTGGGGTCATTTACATTACGATCCGGGTCTCTGTATTGTCTGTGAGCGTTGTGTGACTGCCTGTAAAGATATGATAGGTGATAACTCTTTAAAGACTATTCCTCGCGGAGCAGATGCTTTAAATGCTGAATATAAAGCTGAGATGCCTAAAGATGCATATGCAATGTGGAATAAGCTTAACAAGTCTGTCATTGGTCTTACAAACGGAACGGACGTTCTTGATTGTACTTCGTGTGGTGAGTGTGCGGCTGTTTGTCCTGTTGGTGCGCTTGTCGATACTCACTTTATGTACAAATCAAACGCATGGGAGCTCAAGCAGATTCCTGCTACTTGTGGACACTGTTCTGCAGGATGTCAGATATCTTATGATGTAAAACACACAAGCGTAGAAAATCCAGAAGATAAGATCTACCGCGTGATGAATGAATGGAACTATGTTTCACTCTGTGGTGCTGGACGTTATGGGTTTGACTATCAAAATGCGGATGCTATAAAAGATGAGGCTGCGTTTGAAGCGGCAGTTGCTGCGTTTAAAAAGGCAGACACTATTGCGTTTACTTCTACTATTACAAACGAAGAGGCATATTTACTTCAGGCAATGAAAGAGAAGTTTGGTTATAAACTTGTAAACAACGAAGCAAAAGCATTACAGACATTCTTAAATGAGTACAGCAAAATAAGTGGAACAAAACTTTATGGAAGTGATTTAGAAAAAGTGCATACAACAAACT
>JALUZQ010000143.1 GCA_027011725.1 Sulfurimonas sp.
TATCTCTACACCACTCTCTTCAAGTGTTGCTATAAGATCGTTTGCATCTAGTTTATCAAAGTTTGCAAGCATCAGTTTTTTTAGGTACTCTTTTTCTGCTGTCTCAGCCCTCATCAAACTTCCGGCAAATATGCCTTTTCTCTCTAAGACCAAAGCACTTATATCTCTATCCATATCAAGGTCTAGCATCAACTCTCTTATGTCAGTTTCAAATACAGCATCCATCATAGAGAACATCCCTGCCAAGTACGCTTTGTTTTTATTTTCAGGGCTTGCTTCGGCTTCCATACGCTCTGCACGTTTTATTGCCAACTCAAGCACGCTCTTTGAAGCCGGATTCGAAGAAGCCTCTGAGTAAAGATAGACTAAAAGCCAACGTAAAAGCTTTGCTCTTCCCATTAAAGTAATTACCTGCGTCAAAGACTCTATTTTGACATCAAATTTTTTCATATTATTAAAAAAGCTTACAAGTTTGTAGGAGAGATCAGGCTGTTGTCGTATGAAGCTCTCTAACGCCTGTGTCGAATTATCATCTTTAATGATTTTTATAAGCTGTAAAATAATAAACTGCATCGGCTCTTTTTGACCAAGCAGTTCAATCTCTTGAGGCTTATCTAAAAAATAGCCTTGGAAATAATCAAATCCCATATCGTAGTAGTATTGATAATCTTCCTGAGTTTCAATGTTCTCAGCAAGAAGTTTCATACGAGTGCTTTGAAATTTTTTTACAAGATTTTGTAAATTTTCATCTTGAGAGAGCAGCGTATCCATACGAATAATATCCACAAAATTAAAAACTCTTGCAAACTTTTTTATCATATCTGCACTTGAGTCAAAATGCTCGATGGATATCTCAAAACCACGTTTTTTATACTGTATTATTTTTGATACCACTTTGTCACTCAGCTCTATATCTTCTAAAATGTTCAAAATAAAACGCTCAGTGTCAAGGACATCCAATATCCCTTTACTTAACGTAACAGCATCGACATTAATAAAAATCTTATCCCGTTTTGTGACATATTTTTGCAGCTCTTTGTTTGTAAGCGAGTGGATAATGAGTGATGCTGCCTCTTTAAGCGGTGTAGTAAGCCCTGCTAAAACATCTCCATTTTCTTTAAAGAGAAGATCATATCCAAAGACATTCTTCTCTCTATCAAAAACTTTTTGTTTGATTAGACTTACTGTGTTCATTTAGAGTCGCTGTGGCATTTCATCTTTAAACGCAGCTTCTTGTGCCTCTTCAAGAAGTTTGAGTGCGCCCGCATCTATCATCTTTTTCGCTACTTTTACACCAAGATCTTCTGCCTCTGCTGCGTTTACAGTTACATTTTCTTGCATAATATGTGTTCCATCAGCAAAGCCAAGCATTACTCTAAAAGTGATTTCTCCTGCGTTTAACACAGCATTACAAGCAACCGGTGCAGAACAACCCGCCCCGATTTTAGAAATAAAGTCACGCTCAATTTGCGTACAAAGATAGGTATCTGCATCTTTGAGACTCTCTGCTATCTCTTTAACCTTCTCATTTCCGCTAATAATCTCTATGCCGAGTGCTGCTTGACCCATCGGCGGTATCATCATATCAAGGGAGAGTTTTTGCGTGTAGGGAATATCTTTTAGCAAATCAAGTCTATTCAGACCTATCCATGCGAGAATGATGGCATCATACTGACCCTCTTTGAGTTTTCTCAAACGCGTATTTACATTTCCGCGAAGGTCTTTTACCTTCAAGTCAGGTCTTTTTTGTAAAAGCTGCATACGACGTCTCAAACTTGTTGTACCCACAACTGCAGCTTGAGGCAGTTCTTCAAGCGTTTTGTATGTGTGTGAGAGAAAGACATCACTTTGATCTTGTCTTTTTGTCACTGCTGCAAGTTCAAGACCATCGGGCATATAAGTCGGGACATCTTTGAGACTATGTACTGCAAGCTCAGCGTTTCCAGCGAGCATCTCATCTTCAAGCTCTTTTGTGAAATGCCCTTTTCCGCCTATGAGTGCAAGTGGTTTATCTAAGACCTTATCGCCGTTACTGACTATTTTATTGAGTACTACCTCAATCTCAGGATAGCTTTTTTCTATTCTCTCTTTGATGTGATATGCTTGCCAGAGTGCCAAGTCAGAAACACGAGTTGCAATTGTCAGTTTTTTCATTATTTCACTTTCAAATATTTTTTCTTTGTAGGGTCTATTTGTCCATCAAGATAGACAGTAGGAGTTCCCGCCACCATTAAATCACGCGCAACTTTGAGATCATTTTCAGTCTGTTTTTTTACAGCTTCAGTGTTAATATCTTCAAGTGTAAGGTGTGTCCCCTCTACCTTGTTAAACGCATCAAGAATCTTTTGAGGATCCATTTCACGAGGATTTATCTTTACCGTATAAAGCGTTAAAACAACATCTTTCGCACCTTTTTGCTCAGCTGCAGCAGCGGCTTTTACCAAAGTCGCAGAAGCAGGATGTAAACGCAACAGTGGAAAATGGTAATAATAAACCGCAAATTTATTTGGCTCTTTTTTTAAGTTTTGAAGCGCACCCGGTACAAAACCTTTACAAAACGGACATAAAGGATCTGAAAAGATAACTATTTTATGTTTGGCATCTTTATTTCCATAAATAAGATTTTCATCTCTATAGTATTCATCTTTAAACTTTGGTTTTATCTCTTCTCTAAGGTTTTTTCCACTCTCAAGATCTACTAAGTCTTTTGTAATTACTGTACCGTTTGAGAACCAAATCATCTTTTGGTCTATCACATCTTTTGGTTTCTTTTTAAGCACTGCTTTTACATCAACGATGTATCCATTCCAACCTTTTACCTCTTTTAAAGGAACAACACTTTCCACATGAACATCCACATTTTTAATTCGTGAATTACCCATGAACTGGTCTTCTAAAAAATCTTCTATAGTATCGCTTGTGTTTTGTGCGTATGCTGTGCTACTTAGTAGTAGTACTGTCGCTAATAATTTCCACATCAATGACATCTGAATCCTTTTGTTTATTGATTTGTTCATCGTAAGAGTTTTTACAATTGTTTGATTTTACATGATAACGGTTAACAATCATACTCGTTATGACGCTAAATTGTAAAAGTGCCCCTATAATATCTGTTAAAAACCCAGGAATAATGAGTAAAATAGCTCCAATAAGGGTAAAAAGGTTCAATCGTTGAAACTCTTCAAGGTCTATGCAGCTAAATGAAACAGCTCTCATATTTTCCATAAGCGTTTGTCGGAAATTTACAAGAATGCTCATCCCTATAAACGCAGTGATGAGTATCTCAAAGAATGTCGCAAGTCCACCGATTGCTGAAGAGATATTGACCGAGACAAGGACTTCTAAAAAGAGATAGAGTAAAAAGTAAAGCATTAGATACGTTCCATAATTTTTTCAAAAATCTCATCTGCTTTTACGGCAGTTTTTGTTTTTGTTGCACGTTCAAAGATCTGCACTTCGCCATTGACAAGCTCTTTTCCAACCACAATAGTATATGGAAAACCAATGAGTTCAGCATCTTTCATTTTAAAGCCAAAACGCTCTTTTCTATCATCAAGCATCACTTCCACACCTGCACCTTGAAGCTGTTCATAGAGCGCTTCACCCGCTGCTACCTGTGCTTCATCTTTGATGTTACTTATCATGATGTTTACCATATACGGTGCAGTCGCTTTAGTCCAAATACAACCACTCTCATCATGGTGCTGTTCTATCACTGATGCAACAAGACGAGAGACACCCATGCCGTATGTTCCCATGATAAATGGCTGGCTCTTTCCGTTCTCATCCAAAAACTCCGCTTTGAGCGGCTTGGAGTATGTCGTACCGAGTTTAAAGATATGCCCTACCTCTATTCCCTTTGTAAAAGAGAGCTCTCCATCACAATGTGGACAGATATCACCCTCATTTACCTCTGCTATCTCTGCAAAATATGCCACATCATCAAGCACACTTAGATCAACACCGATAAAGTGATAATCATCTTCATTTGCACCACAGATGAGATTTTTAGCACCTTTTAAGTCGCTGTCTATCACGTGTTTTGCTTTATCTTGATCGAGTGGTCCTATAAAACCGGGCTTCAACCCTATCTCTGCTAACTCTTCTTCAGTAACATCTACAATATCGAGTGCTTCTGTTGCGTTTAGCGCTTTAACTTCTTGCAGATTATCGCATCCTCTGACAAAGAAAAGGACTATTTCACTCTCATCTTCATAGATGACTCTTTTTGCAACACATTTGACTGTATAGTATGGGTCAACTTTAAAAAACTCAGCAAGTTCATCTATTGTTTTTGTATCGGGTGTCAAAAACTTATTAAACTCAGCTTCAGGAGCCTCTGGAATTGTCGCTCTTGCACTGCGTTTAGCAGCTTCTATATTTGCACCATATTCACATTTTGAGCAAACCGCAATAGTATCTTCACCGCTATCGGCTAGTACCATAAGCTCTTTTGAACCACTTCCGCCTATTGCCCCGCTATCTGCTTCAACCACACGAAAGTCAAGTCCCAAACGCGTCAAAATTTTCTTGTATGCCGCTTCCATCGCATCGAACTCACGGTCAAGATCTTCTGTCGTTGCATGAAAAGAGTATCCATCTTTCATAATGAACTCACGACCACGCATCAAACCAAAACGAGGACGAGCTTCATCACGAAACTTTGTCTTGATTTGGTAGAGATTGAGTGGTAGATTTTTATATGAAGTCACACGGTTACGTACCAAGTCAACCATCATCTCTTCATGTGTCGGTCCGAGCACAAAAAGGTTGTTTTTTCTATCTTTGAAACGCAACAGCTCTTTTCCAAATTTTTCAATTCGTCCACTCTCTGCCCATAAATCCGCTGGCGTCACAAAAGAGAGTTCAACCTCTTGTGCCCCTACCTTTACCATCTCTTCATTGACGATATTCTCTATCTTTTTAATGACTCTTTTTGCTAAGGGAAGGTAGTTGTAAAGTCCTGCTGCAACTTGCGTAATAAAACCCGCACGTGATAAAAAGATATGACTCGGCAACTGTGCATCTGATGGTGCTTCTTTGGATGTTGGTATAAATGCTCTGCTTCTTCTCAAAGTCTAGTCCTTTTGTAAATGATGTTTATATTGATCTGGAATGTTATCATGCGAATCATTTAACATGTACTGCATCGCACCTGTGACAGTATCACTCTTTGCTTCATGTGATGCTTCTCTCATTTTTTTGGTCATATCATGTAAAAAGCGTTTTATGGCCTGTTGTGCCATTTTTTTGGCTTCAAATTCACACTCTTTTGGTATAAAGCCTTTTTTAAGTGCACGCTGCGTTTCAATTTCTACTGCAGCATCTGCTTTTTGATATATCTCTTTTATAAGAGGCTCTACATTAAGTGCATCGAGCCACTCAAAGAACTCAACAACACTTCGTCCGACAATTCCGTGTGCCTGTCTTACATACTGCTCACGCTCTGCTTTGTTTGCATCAACGATGTTTTTAATGTCATCAACCACAAAAAGTTCTATGTCATCTCTTGGTTTTATCTCAATATCACGCGGAATAGCTAAGTCAAACCAAAAACGCTTAAACGCAGTCTTCTCTACTAAATCACAGGTAATAATTGGGTAACTTGCACTTGTTGCTGTGAATATAATATCAAACTCATTGATAGCTTTGTCAAGATTTCCAAAGTCATAGACCTCTGCATTACACTCAGTAGCAAGCGCTTCTGCTTTTGAGCGTGTTCGGTTTGTAATGTAAGTCTCTACACCATCTGAAACAAGATGTTTCGCACATATTTCACTCATCTCACCCACACCGATGACAAGCGCCTTTTTCTCTGCAAGATTATCTACTCTTGCTTTTATCTGTCCTATAGCTACAGAAGCAACTGAAACAGGTTTAGAAGAGATGTCAGTGAGTTGTCTTACTTTTGCAGCACATTTAAATGCCTGAGAGACGGCTCTTGACATTTTTTTGTCACAGTAGCCGCGCTCAAGTGCAAAGCGAAAAGCATCTTTGAGTTGTCCTGCTATCTGCGTTTCACCTACAACCATAGAGTCTATGGAACTCGCCACTGCAAAGAGATGGTGAATAGCACTACTGTCATCAACTATCTCTGCGGTCTCTTTAATATATTCTGGCGAAATATTACCTTTATATGTGAGCAGTGTCATCATATGTGTCAGCGCATCATCAATGTCACTACAACAGACATATATCTCCATACGGTTACACGTTGCTAGCAGCATCGCTTCACTAATGGATGGCGCTTGAACAAGCCGCTTTAAACATCCCTCTTTCTCTTCATCTGTATATGTAAATTTCTCGCGAAGAGCGATATCGCTGTTTTTATGGGAAAAACTAACTGTTAAATAGTGCATTAGTAACTTCTTTGTATCATAGTATTGAGTATCTCAACGAGTGCTTCATCATCACTAAGCGCCTCTTTTGCTTCATCTGAGAGCTTTTGCGCAAGGGCGAAAGAGCGCTCTACGGTCTTATGCTCTGCCATTTTTGCTTGTATCCAAGCACTCTCATCAGCAGAGATTTTCGTCCCGTGAGAAGCTTTAAGTCGTTCTTTGTCAGCATCATCAAGCAGTTCATAAAGATAGATATATGGCAGAGTACACTTCCCCTCTACAAAATCATTCATTGCAGGTTTGCCAAGCGTTGCTTCATCAGAGGTAATATCTAAAATATCATCAATTATTTGAAATGAAAGACCAAGATTTTTTCCATAGAGTGCGTGTTTGTCTGCATCTTTACCGACAAGTAAAGCACTTGCTTTTGCAGCTGCTTCGATGAGTGTTGCAGTTTTGAGGTAAAGCATATCAAGGTATTTTTGCTCATTATCATTAAATGCTTCTGCCATATTGACATCCATCATCTCTCCTTTGGAGAGAGCGGTAACTGACGCGGCTATGGTTTGCGCTACATCTTTGTCAAACGCAACGAGTTCTGTAAATGCTTTGGAGTAGAGAATATCTCCAAGCATTACAGCCGTTTTACTTCCCTGCGTTGCATTTACAGAAGCAACACCACGCCTTGTATCTGCATCATCTATGACATCATCATGCAGCAGTGATGCAGCATGAATCAGTTCAACTATTGCTGCTAAAAGCGCTGCATCTTTATGTTCACCGGCAATCTTTAAAATAAGTTTTGCCCGCAGTCGCTTTCCACCGCTTAGTGTATTAAAAAGACGTGTCACCTCATCATAGTCACACTCTTGTATTAATCTTGCTATCTCTTTTTCTACTCGTTGCATTCATCTCGTCTTTATTTGTTTTTCAAAAATTTCCACTTTATCTCATTATTCCTGTCAAACAAAAATATTTGAAATTTCGCTTCATTTTTTTTCGCATCAAACTCTTTAAATTTAACTAGCATATATGGTACATCATAATAAACAGCGCCTCTTGTAACAAGCTCTTGTTTGAAGCTCTGGTTTTTGCTGTGTGCATATAAAATATTTTGCCCTACAATTTTGCCATAAGAACGGTGTATAACCAGGCCATCATTGATGTATAAAGTCCATCTAAATTTAAAAAGTTTCTCTCTGCCCTCGTATTTTACAAGAATTTTCTTTTGCTCATCCTTTTGTAGCGAAATTTCTTTGCTTATAAATGATAAATCCGCTCCAAAAACAGCACTGCTGACTACCAGCAGTGCTAAAAGAGTGCTAAAAACTCTTTTCAAATTCTATTCGCTTTGAGAAAGAATAGCACCCATAAGCTCAACATAAAGACTTTTTGTCTTCTGTGCAGCTTCATCAAGATGTGTCACTCTGTATTGAGCGATTGCTCCGTCAATATCATCACCTACTTTTTCTTCAAGCATCAACTCCATCACAGCAACTTTTTCTATAAAGTTTTCAAGTTCCTGTCGTACTATGTCATTGTTAGCGTTAAAGATAACATCCATTAATTTTGATCGTGGTGATCCTCCGAAGATATCATCTTCATCTTCAAATAAAGCAGCATAGCTCATTGTAAACCTCTCGTTTATTAATTTTAATTCGAGGATTATAGCAACTTTTACTTAATCATAGAAATGTTACATAAGTTACAATTGAGTATGACTCTTTATGTTACAATTCTCCCAAATCAACAAAAGGAAAGAAAGATGTGGAAATATCCCATAGATGAGAATTTGTTCGAAAAATTTAGTAAATATTCAAAAATAGCAGGTGTTATTTTTATTATATTAGGACTTGTAGGTATATTTGAACCTGTATATATGACTGTTGCTACAGTGACATTTGTAGCATGGATCATGATGTTTGCAGGCTTTATGGCAGGTTACTTTACCTATATAAGTGACAGAAGTGATTACCTTGGATGGTTAAAGAGTTTTATACTTATCGGTATCTCGCTGCTTATGATTTTCTACCCAATGACGGGAGTAGGAACAGTAGGTCTTTTACTTGCTATCTACTTTTTTATGGATTCCTTTGCAGGTTTTTCCATTGCGTTTAATATGAAACCGGCAAAAGGTTGG
>JALUZQ010000144.1 GCA_027011725.1 Sulfurimonas sp.
ACTTACTAATGGTTTTTCCATAATATTCTCTTCCTTTGTAATTAATGTTCCCTCTTCATCTGAGAAGCTGCTGCGTGTGACAAGGTTTACATTGAGTTTCTTTGCCATCTCCACAGAACGGTTTTGCAATACTTTTGCACCCAAACTTGCGAACTCAAGCATCTCATCATAAGAGATTTTTTCAAGTTTTTTCGCTTTTGGTTCTATGCGAGGGTCTGTAGTATAAATTCCATTTACATCTGTATATATCTCACACAGGTCAGCTTTAAGCGCACCCGCTATGGCAACAGCAGAAAGGTCACTTCCTCCGCGTCCAAGTGTTGTGACGTCACCATTTTCATTCACCCCTTGAAAACCTGCAACAACAACGACTTTTCCCTCTTTTAAAAGTGCGTTCATATTTTCGGGGTTTATCTCTTCTATTCTCGCTTTTGTATGGAGAGAGTCCGTTACTATACCCGCTTTACGTCCGGTCATTGCAGCAGCATCAACACCCATCTCTTGAAGTGCTATGGAGAGCAGTGAAGCTGTCACACGCTCACCAGAACTTAGCAGCATATCCATCTCTGCACGCGCCGGAGTCTTAGAAAAATGTTCTGCATAGCCTACAAGTTTGTTCGTCTCACCGCTCATCGCTGAGACAACAACTACGACATCGTGCCCCTCTTTTTTCGTTTTTGCTACACGGTTGGCAACATTTTGAATACGCTCAAGATCGCCGACACTCGTCCCGCCAAATTTTTGAACTATTAACATCTATAACACTCCCTCCTCTACAAAATATTTTATGACCTTCTCATATACAGGCTTTTTAAAGTGTGCCGTAAGTCCGAGTACATCATCAACTGAGACAAATTTATAATCTGAAAACTCAGGATGCTTTGTTGCAAGGTTAATTGCTGCATCATCTGAGAGTTTAAGTAAAAAATACTTCTGTATCTGCCCTCTGTAGGGCTTCATTTTTTTAAGGATTTTGGGTGGAAAATCATACGATATCCACTCAGGGTACTCAGCGATTATCTCTGCTTTATCTGTCCCTATCTCCTCTTCCATCTCACGAAAAAGTGCCTCTTTTACCTCTTCGCCCTCATCAATTCCACCTTGTGGGAACTGCCAAATATCGGTCAAATCATTTCTCTGTGCAATAAAAATCTCTTTTTTTTGCGGATAGTTCTTAGAGACAATGATCATCGCTACATTGGGACGATATTTTTGTGTACTGCTCATATCTACACCTAATTTAAATTACGCGAATTATACTCAAAAGCTTTTTAAATTTAGCTATACTTTTAAAATGTTACTATATATACACATTCCATTTTGCGATTCCAAATGTTCTTACTGTGCTTTTAACTCTTATGTTGACAAGTTCCACCTCAAAGAGGAGTATATGCACGCACTGCTTGTGCAAATAAAACATGAACTTACAAGATTTCAAGCAACAAAAAACTCTATTGAAACACTCTTTATCGGGGGAGGTACACCTTCTACTGTCTCGCCCAAGCTCTACGCTCCTATTTTTTCACTGCTTGAGCCCTATTTGCAAGAGGGATGTGAAATAACCAGTGAAGCTAATCCAAACAGTGCAACGTATGAGTGGCTGGAGGGTATGAAAAAGCTGGGTGTTAACCGCATCAGTTTTGGTGTGCAAAGCTTTAATGCAAACAAACTCAAACTCCTCAACCGTGCACATACCCCCCAAATGGCGAAAGAGGCACTCCTAAACGCAGCGAAGATCGGCTACAAAAACCTCTCACTTGATTTAATATACGCAACACTTGGAGATACAAAAGAGTTACTCCAAAACGACATCACGACTGCGTTTAGTCTTCCTATAAACCATCTCAGTGCCTATGCTTTGACTATCGAAGAGGGGACTGCGTTTGAGACGCGTCCTGAAATGTCAAGCGAACAACTTGAAATTACCGAGTGGATATTTCAAAAGATAAAAGAACATGGTTTTGAGCAGTATGAGATCAGTAATTTTGGTACATACCGTTCAAAACATAATCTAGGTTACTGGGAGTACAAAGACTACATTGGTGCCGGTGCCGGTGCTGTTGGAAAACTCGGCACAAAACGCTACTACCCTACACCTGTAATCGAAGAGTATATCAAAGAGCCTTTACATATCAAAACAGAAGAACTCTCCCAAGAGGACATGCGTTTAGAGAAGATATTTTTAGGCTTTCGCTCCTGCGTCGGTGTTGCAAAAGAGATCTTGAGTGATGAGGAGAAAATTCGCGCTGCAACACTTGTAGAGGAGAAGAAACTCAGCTACGAAAATGGTCTTTTTTTCAACACTGACTATCTTTTAGCAGATGAGATTGCCTTGTTTTTAAGTTCTTGAAGATTATTTAATCATACTTTAGATAAAATCTCGTCATAAATAC
>JALUZQ010000145.1 GCA_027011725.1 Sulfurimonas sp.
AAACGTATGCAGGAGAATGGAAAAGAGACAAGCGAGCAGTATCTGATGCTTCAAGATCTTGATAAACGGGTCAAAGAGATAGAGACCATACGTAAAAAGAAATGTCACACAGAATCAAAATAAGAAAAAACTTTCTTCTCATTTGTTTGCTATTGATATCCAACTCTCTTCGTGCCAACGACTTCTCTTTTACGGGTGGAGTAAGAGAACGATTTGAATCACTCAATGGGATGAACAAAAAGGCATATGGAAATGATGCATCGCTCATTGGTCGCCCTGATGACACCCTGCTTGTAAGTAGACTAAAACTCGGCTTTATTTATAAACAGACACCTAACATTATCTATACAGCTGTAGGCTACTTTGCAAGTGTCTATGGTTGGTCATTGGATTATAATGATTTTAAAAAAGTAAGTGGCGATGAAACATACTGGATGAACCCACAAGAAGACCTTGACTTTGCAGCGCTCAATGTCAAAGTAAAAAACCTGGCAAATATCAGTGGACTCTCTTTACAACTTGGACGAGAATCGAACAGATACGGAGACAAAAGAGTTTTAGGGCCTGGTAGCTGGGGCAACTCTTATGGCTGGCTTTGGGATCTGGCAAAATTCTCTTACAGGTTTGATGGCAATTTTATAGATACCTTTTATGGTCAAACAAAAGATAAGGACAAAAAACGTCTTTCACTCTTTCACAAGCATGTGTATGAAGGAGCAGGTATCTACACGCACTTTGCAACAGATAAGCAAGGAGCAGTCGAGCCCTTTGTCATTTACAAAAAAGGGCTCTACAACGGTGTAGGGAATGGTCAAAACACGCAAGAGAACTACACCTATGGCATCAGACTATATGACAATGATTTTCATAGTTTTAACTATGATATGACCTACGCAAAAGCAGATGGAAGTATAAAGCATAAAGAGTATGATGCCTATGCTTATGTTCTCAAAGCAGGCTATAGATTTAAAAATATTTCAATGAAACCAAATATTGTATTTGGAGAGATTTATGCAAGTGGAGATGACAATCCGTATGACAAAAAAGTCAAAACATTTCAAACACCTTTTGGTGGAACAGATGGTTCACTTTATGGTAGAATGGACATTATGAAATGGAGTAACCTCATAGAAGATGTTGCCGAAGTGCATCTTGTACCTCAAAAAAATATGCAACTCAAACTCTCATACCATGACTTTAAACTCGCCGATGCCAATGACGCGTGGAGTTACTATAAAAAGTACAACACAAGTGGCAATCATGAAAGTAAACTTGGTGATGAGTACGACATCGAATACAAATGGAACTACAATAAAGCACTACAGTATCAAGCTATTTATGCCTACTTTGATGCTGGAGCGTTTGTAAAAAAGAATGTAGCAGACAACAATGCACAACGACTTTTTTTACAAGTCGCATACAGTTTCTAAACAAGGATTTATATGGAACATCTTTTAAGTGAAATCACACCACTTGTAAGTGCTTACGGGCTTTGGATAGTCTTTTTCGGAATGATGGTTGAAGGTACTTCGATGATTATTGCTACGGGAATTCTCTGTTATCTTGGTATGCTCTCCTTCCCTTCAGCTTTTTTTGTTGCCATTCTTGGCGCAGTTGTGGGTGATCAGTTGTGGTACTTTCTTGGACAAAGGTATGCTCTCAGACTCTTAAATTATTTTCCATCACTCAAACCACGTGTAGAAAAACTTGAAGAGTCTGTACATCACAAAGGAGCACTGCTTGCTTTTAGCGGGCGATTTATCTACAGCGGTGCCATTCTCTTTCCCATGACACTAGGCATCTACAAATACGACCACAGAACTTTTAGTATCTTCGACACACTCGGTGTGATGGTCTGGAGTTTTCTTGGCATCTCTTTAGGCTATGTTTTAGGAACAAGTGCAGAGCTCATTTTTGGAAAGCTTGAAAAAGTGTGGCACTTTGTACTTATACTTGCGTTCATTATCTTCATTGCATGGGTAATAAAAAAGTACCTGCTTATGAAAAAACATTAGGAAAAAAAGATGAAAAAAAGAACAAAAATAGTAGCTACCATCGGTCCTGCTTCTGACTCCCAAGAGAGCATAGAGAAGCTGATATATGCCGGTGTGAATGTTTTTCGTCTGAATTTTAGTCACGGTACACATGCGTACCATTCCAAAATTCTCGCGCGCATACGCGCTGCTATAAAAAGAACAGGACTCATTACCGGTGTTTTACAAGATATTAGCGGTCCAAAAGTACGTATTGGAGAGCTTGAAAAAGAGTTCTTTCTAAAAATAGGCGACATTTTGGAGTTTGTTAAAGAGGAGATCATTGGAACACAGATAGATGATAAGACCTACAGACTGACACTCAACCAAAAACAG
>JALUZQ010000146.1 GCA_027011725.1 Sulfurimonas sp.
GTATTAAAGGTCTTATAGGTATTTTCTTACCTGCAAAAGATGCAACAGCTTCATATGGTATAGATGAAGAGATAGAACCTGCAGACGATCCTGCGTTTGCAAATAACTAAGTAAAATGTAGGGATACTTGTCCCTACAACTTCAAAAATCAAGGAAAATAACGTTGATAAACTTAAACAGAGTTGCCAGAGAGATAAAAACGGTCGGACTCTACGACCTCGTACTCCAAGATGTTCAAAGAGTTGCAGGAAAAAATAGAGTGAGTGAAGAAGAGATACTGCGTATTCTCGATGAAAATCCACAACTCTTAGAAGATTATATGCAGACAAATGTAGAGTATAATCTCTCAAATATTCACCTACGAGATATTGATGTAAATGATTTAAAAGATGATTGCAAACAAAAAGCACAAGAGGTCAATGCCAATTTGGTAAAGCTAAAAGAGCTTGAAAAATACACCCTTGATTTTGAGCAGAGTGCTACCCTTGTCATCATCTTTTCAATCGAATTTTTTGTCCTTTTCTCTGTGCAGTATTTCATTGTACTCTTGAACCTCAAAGATTGGCAGTGGTGGATCTATGGCGTATTTGCTTCAACGGTAGCCATAGCTTACTGGTACGGAAAAAAGCAGAGCCGTTTGTATGCGAAAAATAAAAAGATATATGACGCGCTCTATATGCAAACTCTGGGAATTATAGAAGAACTTGAAGATGCAGGTTGCATTAAAAAGAGCGCGCTGATGATAGAGGAGTGTGAAGAGCATGTCTAAACCCATAGAAGTCAGTTTCAAGTGGAACAAAGAGCTTGCTCTTAAAACGAGTAAGCTCTACTATGATTATGATATGCGCCATTCGAACAAACGCTATGTCGGCTGGTTCTTTGTAGCGCTTGTGCAGTTTGGCATTGTAGGTGCGCTCAAGCATGACAGCTATGGACTGCTTTATCTTTCTACTTTTTTGGTGGGGTATTGGTACTACGGCAGATGGTTTTTACGAAAACGGATGCTAGAGCGTTACTATGATAAAAACAATCCTCAAAATCTACAGATAGAGTTTAGCATCGATGAAAATGGACTCCATGGACAAGAGAAGAACATTTCGTGGGATGAAGTTTTCAAAGTGATAGAACTCGAAGAGGGTGTACTCATTCAAGCCAAAGAGAATGCACTCTTCTTTGCAAACACTGCGTTTAAAAAAGAGGGTGATAAAACCCGCTTCTTAAAAATTGCCAAAGAGAAAGGGAAACTATAATGCATTATTTTTTTATGGGGGCAGTTACACTTTTTGTCATTGGTCTTTTGGTCGTTGGATTTGTGATGGATAAAGAAGATTTAGAATAGTATGAACCTTCAAATGCCTAAAAAATAAACATACCTCTCTCAAAATCACTCCAAAATAAGAGTATAATTTCATCAATATTATTTGGAGAATCATTATATGCAAACACCTTTAGAGAGTTTTATAGACCACAAAGCCGAGACAAATATGCAGTGTGGCTCTTACTCTATCGACATTCCGCCACTTAAAGAAGGGGAGCAATACCGCTTTCACTTTGACGCTGTTGCCTGTGTAGGGTGTCGTTGTTGTGAAGTTGCATGTAATGAACAAAATAACAATCCGGCAGACATAAAATGGCGTCGTGTCGGTGAGATGGAGGGTGGAGAGTTTCCAGCTTTCACTCAAATGCTTAACTCCATGAGCTGTAACCATTGTATAGACCCTGAGTGTCTGCGTGGTTGTCCTACTGAATCGTACATTAAAATCGCTGAGACGGGCATCGTTGTGCATGATGATGACACTTGTATAGGGTGTCAGTACTGTACTTGGAACTGTCCCTATGGTGTACCTGTTTTTCATGAAGAGCGTAACATCGTTACAAAATGTCATATGTGTCATGAAAGACTTGATGAGGGACAATCTCCCGCTTGTGTTCAGGCTTGTCCTGCGGGTGCTATCGAGATAGAAGTGGTCAATGTAGAAGAGTGGCTTAACCGTGACATAGATGAGCAAGCAAATATGCCGTTCTTACCGGATGCACGCATTACAAACTCTACAACTCGCTATACACTACCAGACAATCTTCCTGAAAATATGAAAGAGATGGATGAACACATCTTAAAACCTGCACACAAAGAGTTGCCACTTGTCTTTATGACAGTGCTTACACAGATCTCGCTTGGTGGGTTTATGGCACTTTTTTTGGGTGACTTTATGAGCCTTTTTGGTTTTGAGAGTACGAACTGGGTAATGGCACTGCTTGTAATGCTTCCAGCCGCTCTTGGTCTGCCGCTCTCGGCTCTGCACCTTGGTCGTCCGTTCTTGGCAATGACTGCAATGAAGAACATAAAAACT
>JALUZQ010000147.1 GCA_027011725.1 Sulfurimonas sp.
ATTCAAGAATGGGAAACCCTACAACAGCAAAGCTAGAATCTATAATGGCAGAGATGGACGGAGGTATTGGAGCAGTCGCAACAAGTTCTGGTATGGGTGCTACAACCCTTGCCACACTCTCTTTACTCTCTCAAGGTGATGAGATCATCAGCATTGGAGGTCTCTTTGGCGGAACATACTCATACTTCAGTGAGACTATCAGCCGCTTTGGAATTAAAACATCCTTTTTTGATGTTGATGAATTTGACAATATTGAAAATGCAATCAATGAAAAAACTAAAATTCTCTTTTTAGAGAGCGTAGGCAATCCAAATATGCGCCTCCCAGACATCAAACGCATAGCAGAGATAGCGAATAATGCAGGAGTAGCGCTCATTGTTGACAACACCATAACACCGCTGAGCATCTCTCCTTTAGAACTCGGTGCCGACATCGTTGTCTATTCTACAACAAAAATCATTTCTGGGAACTCCTCTGCTCTTGGCGGTTGTGTTGTATTTCGCGCAATCAACGACGAAGATGACAAGTTTAAAACGAAGCGCTACTCTTTTTTAGCCAAGTTCATTGAAAAAATGGGGGCAATGGCACTGATTCCTAATGCCAAAAAGCGCGCTTTAAGAGATTTTGGTATGAGTGCGAATGCACATGCAAGTTACCAGACAATGTTAGGATTAGAAACTCTTGCACTGCGTTTACCACGTGTCGTTCAAAGTGTAGAAGTTGTTGCAAAAGCATTGAGTGAGCAGGGATTGGACATTAACCACCCTTCCCTTTCTAAGCACCCTCATCATGAGAGATATTTGGAGCAATTTCAAAATGGTTGTGGCACCCTTTTGACCATCGATATGCAGACAAAAGAGAAAGCATTTGACTTTTTACGCAAAACGGAGCTTGCTACCATTACCGCGAACATCGGTGACAGCAGAACACTTGCCCTGCACATGGCTTCAACTATTTACAGCGATTTTGATGAACCAACAAAAGAGTTTCTTGGTATTACAGAGGGTCTCATTCGTATATCCATTGGTTTAGAAGACCCTCAAGATATTATTAACGACTTTCTAAACGCAGCGAAGTAGAGACTATGCCGACACATACAGAATTTGAACTTGATGATGAAGTTGCTTTAAAATATCCGAAAAAGTATAAAGTTTTTTTGCTAAATGATGATTATACTTCTATGGATTTCGTCATAGATATACTCATGAGCATTTTTCATAAAAGCTATGAAGATGCTCAAAGAATTATGCTCGAAGTGCATGAAAAAGAGAAGGGACTCTGCGGAGTCTACTCTTATGAAGTTGCAGAAACAAAGGTCATGCAGGTTAAACGCAAGGCAAAAGACAATGGTTTTCCACTCAGAGCCATGATGGAGGAGGAGTAAGATGATAAGTGCATCACTCAACGATATTTTTCAAAAGTCCATCCTGTTTGCAAAACAGCTCAATCATGAATACCTTACCATAGAGCATGTTTTCTATCTGCTTCTAAGCTCCTCTGATGGAGCGGCTATCATCGAAGCCTGTGGCGGCGATGTTGCACAAATGAAAGAAGAGCTTGCCGAGTATCTTAAAACAAGTATGGAAGTTTTACCAAAAGATGTGCAACAAGATCCTTATGAGAGTGTTGCACTGGCAAGGCTCATAGATAAAATGGTCAGGCATGTACAATCTTCAGGACAACAAAATGCAGATATTGGTGACTTACTTGCTGTTCTTTTTGAGGAAGACCATACATTTACCTATGCACTACTGAGTAAATATCAAATATCTAAACTCGATATTTTAGAAATAATTTCTCACGAAAATCCTGAAACAAAAACAAATGAAAAAGAGACCAATCTTTCAAAATACTCTATTGACCTCATAGCAAAAGCAAAAGAGAATAAAATAGACCCTGTCATAGGCAGAGACAGAGAAATACAAAGAGTCATTCAAATACTCTGCAGACGTAAAAAGAATAACCCTATTTTGGTCGGTGAACCAGGTGTTGGAAAGACTGCCATAGCAGAGGGATTAGCACTAAAAATTGCAGCGAATGAAGTCCCTGAGATCATACAAGATGCAAAACTCTACGCATTGGATCTCAGCGCCCTTCTTGCCGGTACAAAATACAGAGGTGATTTTGAAAAACGTCTCAAAGGTGTTATGGATGAACTCAAACGTGAGAAGAACGCTATACTCTTCATAGATGAAATCCATACACTTATTGGTGCGGGTAGTACAAGTGGAACGATGGATGCGGCCAACCAACTCAAACCTGCTCTAGCTTCAGGCGAAATAAAATGCATGGGTGCAACTACATTTGCAGAGTATAGAAATGGATTTGAAAAAGACAAAGCACTC
>JALUZQ010000148.1 GCA_027011725.1 Sulfurimonas sp.
GCTTATAAATATATTTTATTTAGCTTAAACTCCCTATTTATAGGGCTTTTGAGAGTTTTTCAAGCTTATTCACATATTCATAAAGAAAAAAATTCTCCTTCATTTAAAGTTATTCACATATGAGAATAACTTTCACCTAAACGCAGTTAAATACTATTGTGTTAAACTCTCTAAAGCAAGCTTTTCAAAATCTACTTTACTTTTAATATGATAGACTTTATCATACAGTTCAAATTCAAGTTCGCTCGCATGAAGCAGTAGTCTTGTTGCACCTGAATTATCTATTCTATCTTGTGGTGTGAGTTCTCTGTCTAAAAATTTTATGATGTTCTCTTCACTTTGACCATAAATAGGATCACCGACTATGGGATGTTTCACGTGAAACAAATGAACTCGTATTTGATGTTGACGTCCCGTATGTGGTGCACACTCTACCAGCGTCATATCATACTCGGGAAAATACTTTAAAGGTTTAAAGTCTGTCTTTGACGGCTTGCCTGCTGGGTCAACCTTTACAACCATTCTCACAAGTGCACTCTCGGCTTGAAATCGTAAAAGCGGCTCTTCCACACAAAGCGGTTCTCTAAATTCTCCATGCACAAGTGCAAGGTACTTCTTTTGCATTTCACGCTCTTGAAACATCATCTTTATGTCACGTTCACTCTCTTTGTTCTTTGCGCACAGTACAAGCCCACTCGTCTCTTGGTCAATCCTATGCGCTATGTTTGCATCACGACCAAACTGAAACTTTAACTCATCTATGAGCGAGTAGGGTGTTTTTTTACTTTGAGGATGGATCAAAACTCCACTAGGTTTATCAAAGACAACAAACTCTTTTTCTTCAAAGGTAGGTTTCAAACCTTTTGTAATTGGTTCAAAGTAAATAAACTCAAATGTACCCTCAATTTCACCGGCAGTTCTAACCATAGGCTCGCCATCAACAAGGAGTCTCCCTTTTGCTATGAAGCGTTGTGCTTCTCTTTGTGTATAGCCGAGTTCTTTCATAAGATACAAAAAGGCTTTTTGTTTTTTCTCTACATACATTTTTTTTAGTATAAATGGCAAATTATATTTCCTGTTTAATTAGCTTTTTACAATATTTTCTGTAAAATGAATCAATTAATTTTTACGAATTTTAGCATAAAAGGCAGATAAATGATCGATAGATATTCCCGTCCCGAGATGGCAGAGAAATGGACATACCAAGCAAAATACCAAGCATGGCTTGATGTAGAAAAAGCAGTTGTAAAAGCATGGGCAAGACTCGGCAAGATTCCTCAAGAGGATGCAGACAAAATTGTAAAGAATGCAAAGTTTGACATTAAACGCATTGATGAGATCGAGGCTGTAACACGTCATGACCTTATAGCATTTACAACTTCTGTTGCTGAGAGCTTAGGTGATGAGAGCAGATGGTTTCACTATGGTATGACTTCATCAGATACTATCGACACAGCAGTAGCACTTCAAATGAGAGACTCTTTGGCACTTATCATTGAAGATGTAAAGATGCTTATGGAGTCCATCAAAAAACGTGCGATGGAACACAAAATGACTCTTATGGTTGGACGCTCTCACGGTATTCACGGTGAGCCTATCACTTTTGGTCTTGTTCTGGCTATTTGGTATGATGAAATGAAACGTCATTTAGAAAATTTAGAGCAAACAATGGAAGTTATATCTGTAGGTCAAGTCAGTGGAGCGATGGGGAACTTTGCACATGCACCGCTTGAGTTAGAAGAGTATACTTGTGAAGAGTTAGGACTTAAACCTGCTCCTGCATCAAACCAGGTTATACAACGTGACCGCTATGCACGTCTTGCAACATCATTGGCACTTATGGCATCTTCTATAGAAAAGTTTGCTGTTCAAGTTCGCCACTGGCAACGTACAGAGGTGTATGAGTGTGAAGAGTATTTCGCAAAAGGCCAAAAAGGCTCTTCTGCTATGCCACATAAACGCAACCCTATTTTAACTGAGAACATTACAGGTCTTGCAAGAATGATCCGTGCTTATGCAACACCAGCTATGGAAAATGTTGCACTCTGGCATGAGCGTGACATCAGCCACTCATCTACTGAGCGTTTTTGGCTGCCT
The DNA here is from genome assembly GCA_027011725.1 of Sulfurimonas sp. Taxonomy (GTDB): domain Bacteria; phylum Campylobacterota; class Campylobacteria; order Campylobacterales; family Sulfurimonadaceae; genus Sulfurimonas. Next base: position 2,098 of record JALUZQ010000148.1, read on the forward strand.
GATTCTTTCATTACCTCTGATTTTATGCTTCACCGTATGAATAACGTTATAGCAAACCTAACAGTCTACCCTGAAAATATGATGAAAAATCTCAACTTAACAGGCGGGCTTGTCTTCTCTCAACGTGTTTTACTTGAACTCCCACTTCAAGGTGTAAGCCGTGAAGATGCTTATAAAATAGTACAACGCAATGCAATGAAAGTTTGGGAAGAGATCCAACAGGGAAAACCAACTATCAATGAAAA
>JALUZQ010000149.1 GCA_027011725.1 Sulfurimonas sp.
GAAGTGGAGATTGAAAACTTCATAACAGAGCAAGAAAAACTGCTTTACAAGTTCTTTATAGAGTATGAGAGTGATTTTGATACTGAGTTTATTAATGACTTTTATGCGCGTACAAACATCCCTTTTTTGATTATTTACAAAAGTCTCAAAACACTAAAGTCGACATTGATGCAAAAACTGCTCGATAAACTTGATGATGTCAGTGAAATATTTGTCATTGAAGAGTTTGTCAATGAACTCTTAAATCGTGTTTCGAAAATATATATTCAAAAAGAGATAGCCTCCCTCTCAGGTCTTATCAACAAACAGTTTAACAAGTATCTTTTATACTCTTTACATTCGCAGTGGCTTATCAAAATAGTGGATGCCGTGGAGCGGGATGCACTGGAGAAATTCCCACTGAGTTCCTCTAAATCGTGTGCATTTTCCAAAGGTTTAGAGTATCCTGAGTCTATGATGGTGTGTATTGATGAAAATCTCTGTCTCTATTTGGATGATCTGCATACGCTTGTGCATAAAAGTGCAAATACCTTTTATCTTTACTATAAAAAAGAGGATTTTTATCAGGCATATTTGATATATAAAGAACTTTTAGAACAGGTAATGAAGTTTAAAAAGAGCATAGTTGAACTCTACTTTTTGAGTTATAGTAATCTTGAAGAGAACTTTTTTAAACTCATCTCATCGATGTTATACAATAAGTCAGATATTACGCTTACTCTGATAAATATCAAAAAACTTAAAGTGCTCAACACAAATTATGGGGAAGTTGATGTAAACAAACTCCTCAAAGAGGTAGATAGCGCACTCCAAAAAGTCGTACATAAAAATGAGCAGAGTTCTTTGCTTATTCATGGTGTCACGGCAGATTATTATATGCTCAACATAGGTAACAGTGTGGAACAAACGCAAGCACTCAATAATTACTTATATGAGATACTTAATAAAACTTATCAGATAGATTCAAAAAAAATACCGCTTCGAGCGACAATAGTCACTTTAAATCTTGATAAATTTTATGAAAAAAATAGAGATGAGTTGACACGTTTAATGCTGCATCTAAAAGCAAAGGCAGAATATGCCAATGAGAGTTGTTTTATTTATAGTGAAGATGATAAAAAAGAGCTTATGCAGTGGCTTGATGCAAGGTATCAAAATATCGATTTTGTCAATAACAAACTCAATGAAGAAGATGTGGAAGTTGTCTTTCAACCTATTTTTGCCATGGAGAACAATAAAGTTGCTATAGCAGAGGCCTTAGTCCGTTTTAAAGAAAAAGACAAACTTATTCCAGCCGGTGCATTTATAGATACAGTCTATGAGATGGATAAAATAGCACTCTTAGATATGCTTGTGCTGAAGAATTTAATGAAACAGAAATCTGGAATATTTGACATCGTTGATACGCTTTTTATCAATGTAAGTTATAAGTCATTTTTAGACGTGGAGTATATGAAGGTCTTTGAGGAGTTTATGGAACTCTTTCATGATAAAAGTATGGTATTTGAACTTACTGAGCAAAATATCGTCGAAAATATGGAAGATATCATAGAGATTCATAATAAGTACGGTGTTCAATTCGCAGTTGATGATTTTGGAAGTGGTTATTCCTCTTTAAAAACGGTTGCAGATTTGGCTCGAAATGGTGTTTTAAAAGTGTTGAAAATGGATGGGGAGCTCATCGAAAAAGTCAACAGTGATGCCTACATTAAAAAAATCATCAAAGTCATTTCAAAACTTTCGACTACATTGGAACTGGTTTCAGTCGCAGAGTATATAGAAGATGCAGCATCCCTGCAAACTCTCAAAGAGCTGGATGTAACCTATGCGCAGGGCTTTTACTTATCAAAGCCGCTACGCATCGAAGAGCTGCTTATCGCTAAGCTCAACGGAAATTTAGAGTTTATTTAGCTTTCTCTGAGAAGACTTTCTCTTTAAAGTCTTTGAGTTTTGCTTTAAGTTCGTCAAAGAGTTTCTCTGCTTTGTTTTTCCCTTTGATCTCTTTTCTTACGTGTTTGATTACTTCATGAAGCGATTTGTATGTGTTGCTTGAATGGCTTACATATCCGAGCGCTTCTGCAGTGTCAAGTTCTTCTGATGCTGCATCTAAGTATTTAAGAGCTTCCTCTTTTTTACCATTTTTAGAGAGCGCAGCAGAGACGTTGATAAGGTCTGTTGCTTTTAAGAGTGGTAAAGGGATAACAGTCGTTGTTTTGTCAAAAGTACTCAGAGCTACCTCAAGAACACTTTTTGCCTTTTCAAGCTTATTGTCATGAATATATTTCGCTGCAAGTTTCAGCGCATCAGGATATGTG
>JALUZQ010000150.1 GCA_027011725.1 Sulfurimonas sp.
AACTCTTGACCAAAGGATAGAAAAAATAGAGAAAGTAAGAAGACTCTAAAACACCTACAGATACAATCAACCCTGCAAAAAATGTACTAAACCAAGTCGGTCTGAAATAGACTGCGTTTACATAGATATAAGTACATATCAAAATGATATCAATCCAAATTATCAGTAGATGCAGCGATGTGATCACCTCATGATGATAGTCTGCAAAGCGTTGAAATATACTCACAAGCACTAAAAGAGGAAACAGATAGATGAGCATCCATAGCAAAACGCGCATGGCACTGCCCTTTTTTGAGCCGTTTTTGAGTGATATATAGACATAGTTGTACATGGAAGAATCCACTGTTTCAATGGCGAACTTTTCCTTGTATGCATCAAGCCTTTTTAGATGCTCATGGTAATGAAAAAGCAGATTGAAATGCAAAATAAGCAGTATCAAGGGAGCTAACACATAAAAATAGATAATATTGAGATCAAAACCTATGAGAGGCATCTTGAATGTATCAGTCGGCAAAAGCAGCATTTTATCGGTAGTTCCCAGAACTGAGACAAAAATATAAACAGTCAGCAGATAAAATACTACAAAAAGCTTGTTATTTTTGCTTGAAGAGAGCTCAAGTGATTTTAAACTCTGCTCCGCTTTTGTGCTCTCTTTACTCATCTTCTTCTCCTACTCTGTTCGCGTAATCGTTAAATGTACACTACCGTGATTATTATTGTAAAGGCTCCAGACATCATTTGCAAAACAGTAGAGATACCCGGGGTTTTCAATCAGCAGCGGCGTTGTCTCATGCTTTGTCAGATCTACATACTGATGCTCAACCGCACTGCCGTCATTGCTTACCACATCACTTGCTCCTGCATCATTGGCAATTGCTCCCACCATCGTAAACCAATTCATACTTTCTACACGTTTTGTACCGATAAAGTCGATGGAGTTGTTTTTAAGCACCTTTTTGAAAAAGGTTTCATACTTGCCTAAGAATGAAGAGGTGGCGCGAACAACATCACCCATGGTAAATTCATCGTTTTGTGTACCTCTCCAGTCACAGACATCTTTGGAGTCCATCCATTTACCTGTTGCCGAAAATGTGAACTTTTGCCCCTTATCCATATAGAGCTGCGTTTCATTCCATCTCGTATCTGCAAAGACCTCGACCGTCATATACTCCCCAACTTCAAGTCTTTTGCTTTGATGGTATGGTGCATATTCTAGGGGCGATTTTTCCTGTCTTATAAAGACACTTTTATGAAACTTGTCTGCATTTCTTTGACTTACTTCAGGAATGTTTCTTGGGCGTGAACGCAGCTTCGCGAACATTCCTTTATAGGAATTGTGCATAATACCTAAAGGATTTGGATGCAGCAGCTCTGCCACATCATCTCTAAACGCAAGACCCTTGGCACTACTCTCCTCTATCATCCACTCTAAGGCACCATAGGACAAGTCAGCACTCGCATAGCCTCCTCCCACATCTGAGTGAGCACCGGGAAACCACATCTCTAAAGCATCAGCACACTCAGAGGCATTTTGCCATCTTGTGATGCTAAAAGAGGAACGCTTTTCATCCATCGCCATGGCATGACGTGCCGAAGTGACATTATCGCCCAGTTTTGTATCGTGAAACTGCCACTTCTTCTTATCATCAAAAAAGTTAAGTATCTCTAAGTCATCAGGCACACCAAGTGCTCCAACGGTGTCCCATACCCCTATAAAATGAATAGGGGTCTTTTTCTTATTGTTAAAAAATTTCCAATCACCATCAGCCCAGTTTTCAATACTTGGAAGATTTTTTCTATAGCCGTTTTTATAGGCTTTGTTTACTCTCTTCCACGACTCATCAGAAGGGACATCCCTTAGATCCAACAGTCCTTTTGAGAGCATTCCTCCAAGACTTCTTGCCGTAAATGCACCACGGCTAAAACCATACAGGTATATCTCATCACCCTCTTCATAGTTATTTCCAAGCCAATGATACGCACTCGATATATGACGCCCTATGCCTACGCCCAGAGCACCTCCAAGAACTTCATCGATAATACCGCTGTCCTCTCCTCCAACACCCGGATGATAGTATTTTAACTGTTTCACGCCATTTGAATCTTCATCTTTGAGTGCATTGTAGAGCTTTACCACATTTGTCGGTGCTGTTATGCCATTGTCTTCTTGTTCTGGGTTATTCCATGTTCCATCACAACATACTACTAATCGTTTCATAATTTTTCCCACCTTTTTTAAATAGTTTGCTTCTTTATTTATGATAACAATTTTAATAATACTACAACATAATATAATATATAGAA
>JALUZQ010000151.1 GCA_027011725.1 Sulfurimonas sp.
GCAGTTCTCTGACTTTGTCAACAAACATGGCCTCAAACAGCCGGAGAATGGTCTTGCACGTACAAAAGAGGAGTCCTATATCATCGCTGAGAAGCTAGGTTTCCCTGTGCTTGTTCGTCCTTCATTTGTTCTTGGTGGACGCGGTATGCGTATTGTTTACTCAGAGGATGAACTACGTCAATACATGGACCTTGCGGTCTCTGTTTCACACAATGCTCCTGTTCTCATCGACAAATTTTTAGATCAGGCAATTGAGCTTGACGTAGATTGTATCTCGGATGGCGAAGAGGTTTACATCGGTTCTGTTATGCAGCACATTGAAGAGGCAGGAATTCACTCTGGTGACTCAGCTTGTTCACTCCCTCCTGTAAATCTTACGCAAGAGATGATAGAAAAAGTAGAGCAGCAGACAAAAACTATTGCACTCGGACTTGGTGTTCGTGGACTTATGAATGTACAGTATGCAATCTATCAAGATGAGATCTACCTTATCGAGGTAAACCCTCGTGCATCACGTACAGTTCCTTTCGTTTCAAAAGCGACAGGTATGCCGCTTGCAAAAGTTGCAACACGAGTGATGATGGGAGAGACACTTAGAAGCTCTTTAGAGTACTATGACAAGTACAACATCGTTGAAGAGCATAACGGTCTGCTTCGTCCTCGTTTAAAAGGGCATGTATCTGTAAAAGAGGCAGTATTTCCATTCCACAAACTCTATGGTGCTGACCTTGTTCTCTCTCCTGAGATGAAGTCAACGGGTGAAGTTATGGGTATTAGTAAAAACTTCGGTGTGAGTTTTGCAAAAGCACAACTCAGTGCCGGAAATAAAATTCCGACAGGTGGAACATGTTTCCTCTCATTTGTTGACTCAGACAAACAACATGCCGCAGAGATCGGGCGTGGGCTCATTAAACACGGGTTCAAACTTGTCGCGACAAAAGGGACACAAAAAGCGCTTGAAGATGCAGGAGTGGCATGCGACTTGGTACTCAAGATCTCAGAAGGCCGTCCAAATATTGAAGACAGCATGAAAAATGATGAGATCGCTATGGCTATCAATACTTCAGATAACAATACAAGTAAAAAAGATGCTGTTGTTATTCGTCAAGAGGTACTTAAACGCAACATCCCATACTTTACAACACTCAGTGCGGCTAGAGCGCTTATACTCGCTTTGGATGAGATGGAAGATGAGCAATGGTCAACATCGACAGCACTCCAAGACTTCTTAGTTTAGATCAAAAAGTAATTCTTACACAAACCGACACTACAGTCGGTTTTTTGTCCCAAAACGGGGCAAAACTCGCAAATATAAAATCACGCAGCCCTCACAAACCCTTTATAAAAGTATTTCAAGATTTTAAAAGTTTTCACAAATTTGGCTTACGTATTCCAAAGAGACAAAAAAATCGTGTAAGAAGGATGAAAAGAAGTACCTTTATCGTAAAAAACGACTCTTTTCGCATTGCGCCTGCACCACTGAACTCGGCGCTTCTGCGTGCTATGGAGTGGAGCTACTCTACCTCGGCAAATGAGAGTGGCAAAGATTTTGAGAGAAGCTTTTGTGAACAAAAAGCTGATATAATTATAGAAGATAAGAGAGGACTCTATGAAGAGAGTGCTTCAAATATCTACAAAATAAACAATAAAAAAACAGTGAGGCTTCGATGACAAGACTTGTTCAAGCATTTTTAAGTGGAGTTTTTTTCACTTTTATATTAGATTTCTTTGTCATTCTTGGTGTAAAAATCAACTACATCGAGCCAAAAAACATCGATGTTTATTACAATATTTTGTTTGCAGATCATCAGAATATTTTTATTTTTCTCTTTTTTACCATTATTATTGGCTATCTCGTCACATACACTTCAACAAGAAGTATGCTTATAGGTGTCGGTACACTTTTTGTACTCGCTTTTTCAACACTTATTCCTCCCATTGGGGAGAAGGTAGGAGAGATGATGTTACTTAAAAAAGATGTGACACTCAAAACTGCAAGATTTTCTTACCACGGAGATGTATACTATGATGGTAGGAAAGAGATAACTTTGTATGACTATAAACTTAAAAAAGTTATAATTCTAGATAAAAATAAAGTAATAGGTGAATATTAAACATGATAAAAAATAGACATATAGCATCAATAGCAGGCGGCGTAGCTCTTGGAACAGCAGGAGTTGTAATGATGGGTGCACTCAGTGGTTGTGAGCAAAAACAAGCTGAGGCACAAAACAAATTTTTAGTGATCGAGCAGCAACCCAACGGCAGGTATGTCGTGGTAGAAGAGCTGCCTACCGA
>JALUZQ010000152.1 GCA_027011725.1 Sulfurimonas sp.
CGCAGCGTATCATAGTTTTGCCCTCTATGGTGCTGAACAAGAAGACAATAAAACGCTTGAAAAACTGCAAAATCTTGTCATTGTTGTAGCTTCTGCACAAACACTTCCAGACAATACTTTTAAAGGTGATATGCTTAGCATACTAGAAACAAATAGAGTTCGCCAAATATGGGTCATACCTTTAGTTGAAAAGGATGGTGTTGTTCAAAAAGCATATAAGGGAGACTATCTTTATGAAGAGTGGCAAAAACAGATCAATGAGACCATAAATGACTACCGTATAAGGTTGTATAATGAAAAATAACGCGCCCACTTTTGCTTTTATAGGCAAACCAAACAACGGCAAAAGTAGTATGATATCGGCACTTACTTTTGATGACCGTATTGAAGTCTCAAAAAGTGTTGGAACAACGAAAAAAGCATTGCAGTACAGTTACTATTATAAACAAAAAGTGGTGTGCAACTTTTTTGATACTCCAGGCTTTGAGCAGGCAAAGAAAATTGTTGCTTTTATAAAAGAGCAAAGAAGCGAATATTTTGGACATGGGGTGCTTGATGCTTTTATATCACAATACAGCGAAGATGCAGGGATGCAAAAAGATATTGAAATTATCCGCGCAGTACTTGCAAGTGATTTTATAGTATTTGTCATAGATGTCTCACAGCGTTATAATCAAAATGTCATAGGCTATGAATTTGAGATACTACAGTTTTTAAAAAAACCGGTTTTGATACTGCTAAATAAAATTCAAAAGCAAGACTATACTCAGGAATGGCAAGAGGCACTACACAAGTATAAACTGACAAATATTCATCCTATTAATCCGCTTAACAGTAGTTATGAAAATATTGACACAATTTATAAAAATCTCTACACGGTAGATGCAACATTGCAGCAAAAACAGTTCTTAGATGAGCTTTTACATCTGCATCGGGTGCATTATCAAGAGAAGAAAAGTCTGAGTGCTAAAGAGATTGCAGGGATGATAGTGGAGATTTTACAGTTTGAATCTGTTATGCAGTTCAAAGAAAAAGAGGTAGATGAGACTCTGAAAGAGAGAGCACTGAAAAAATACCAAAATGGCATTTATGAAATAGAGAAAAACGGCAAAAACGTAGTAGAGAAAATATGGGGCTATTACCAAATAAAGGTACTCGATGAGCGTGCTGAGATAGATGCAAAAGAGAGTGTTAATTTAGGACTTACAAAAAACCGTTTGGCGATCATTGGTGCTGGTGTGGGAGCCATAGGAAGTGGCGCGGCAGTTGCTCCCATAGCTCTTTTTGACGGTGGTATTTCTACTGCTGTTGCGGCAACTGTTGGCGGACTTATAGGAGCAAAATCTGCTTATGTCATAGGTGAGAAATTTGCTTCATACATCATTTCAAAGCATAAAATTATCCATAAAATGGATGCGAAAAATTATAATGCGACATTTGTTTTACTCAAGCGTTCTCTTGAACATCTCTATCGCCTTATCAAACACGGTCATGCCAACAGAGAAGTTATAGTAATACCAAAAAATCCCGACTCTTGGCATTTTGGTACAGAGTGGAGTTTTCAAAGAGATGAAGAAAAAAAGATAGCTGCGTTTCATAAAAGTATAGTGAAAGATGAAAATACAAAGAAAGTTGAAAAAGAGTTATGTCAGTTTATAGAGAATGTGATTGATCGGGAAATAAAATAGTAAAGGTGTGAAAAATGGTGGATCCTCAGGGATTCGAACCCTGGGAGGTATGACCCTCGCCGGTTTTCAAGACCGGTGCATTCGACCAACTCTGCCAAAGATCCACGTTGTATTAGAAAGGTTGACTATAAAACTGGAGGTGCCACCCAGATTTGAACTGGGGATAGCAGCTTTGCAGGCTGCGGCCTTACCACTTGGCGATGGCACCAGTTTCGTTTTATCATCATGGTGCCCGGGGCCGGACTTGAACCGGCACAGTATTGCTACCGGGGGATTTTAAGTCCCCTGCGTCTACCGATTTCGCCACCCGGGCATCGGGTGTCTCTGCTTTATAATGTATAAATTAAATGGAGCGGGAAACGAGGTTCGAACTCGCGACCCCAACCTTGGCAAGGTTGTGCTCTACCACTGAGCTATTCCCGCAATTTTTCGCTTACAATTTGTAAGTGAGCCGGAATTATAGCGATTTATTTTTTGTTTGTAAAGAGTTTTTAGCCAAAAATAGTAAAAAAGTGCTATAATTGCGAAAATTTATAAAATAATAGTAAGATCATTATAAAATGAAGGAATACCTTATGAGAAGTGACATTATAAAAAAAGGCTTTGATAAAGCGCCGCACCGTTCACTGTTACGTGCAACGGGATTAAAAGATGAGGATTTTGACAAGCCTTTTATTGGGATTGCAAACTCTTACATTGATATTATTCCAGGGCATTTTTTCTTGCATGAGTATGGGGAGATTGTAAAAGAGGCGATCCGTGAAGCCGGTGGTGTTCCTTTCGTATTTAACACGATTGGTGTTGATGATGGGATTGCGATGGGGCATGATGGTATGCTTTACTCTCTACCGTCTCGTGAAATTATTGCAGACTCCATTGAAACTGTAATGAACGCACATAAGTTAGATGCAATGATCTGTATTCCCAACTGTGACAAAATCGTTCCGGGTATGATAATGGGAGCACTTCGTGTGAATGTTCCTACTATATTTGTTTCTGGTGGACCAATGCCTGCAGGACATAAAAAAGATGGTACTCCAATTGATCTTGCAACTGCGTTTGAAGCGGTTGGTCAGTTTAATGATGGAAAAATGAGCGAAGAAGAGTTGCATGAGATAGAGTGTGAAGCGTGCCCAAGTGGTGGAAGCTGTTCTGGTATGTTTACTGCAAACTCTATGAACACACTTTGTGAAGCGATGGGAATTGCACTTCCGGGTAATGGAACTGTACTTGCGATGACTCCTGAGCGTATTGCTATGGTTAAAAAAGCTGCAAAACGTATTGTTGAACTCGCAAAGATGGAAAACAATGAAAAGTATAACTTTAAAAATATTTTAAATGAAAAAGCTGTTCATAATGCATTTACAGTAGATATGGCAATGGGTGGAAGCTCAAATACGGTACTTCATATGTTGGCAATTGCAAAAGAGGCTGATGTCGATTTTAAAATTGAAAACATTAATGCTATTGCTGAAAAAGTTGCACATATCGCAAAGATTTCTCCATCATTAACAACTGTTCATATGAAAGATATTGACGATGCAGGTGGAGTAAACGCAGTAATGAAAGAGGTCTCTCGCCGTGGAGATATTTTAAAACTTGATGCTTTAACCATTACGGGTGAAACACTTGGTGAGAGAATTAAAGATGCTGAAATCAAAGACACTTCTATTATCCATACAAATGAGAATGCTTACTCTCCTGTTGGCGGGCTTTCAATTTTGTTTGGAAACTTGGCCGAAGAAGGTGCGGTTATCAAAGCGGCTGGAATTGTTGACTCGATGAGACACTTTAAAGGGACTGCTATCTGTTTTAACTCACAACCAGAGGCAATTGCAGGTATTATGGCACGTAAAGTAAAACCTGGTAATGTTGTTGTCATTCGTTATGAAGGCCCTAAAGGTGGCCCTGGTATGCAAGAGATGCTAGCCCCTACGGCACTTATTCAAGGTATGGGACTTGGTGAGAGTGTTGCACTCATTACAGATGGTCGTTTTTCCGGTGCAACGAAAGGTGCTTCGATAGGGCATGTCTCTCCTGAAGCAGCTGAGGGTGGACTTATAGCGCTCATTGAAGATGGTGATGAGATAGAGCTCGATGTTGATAAACACATTTTACAACTCAATGTTGACGAAGCAGAGCTTGCAAAAAGAAAAGAAGCATACAAACCGTATAAAAATGAAGTCAAATCGAAATGGCTTAAACGTTACCAGCTTCTTGTATCAAACGCATCAAACGGTGCAGTATTAAAAACTGAATTATAGGAATAAAATTGAGCGCAATAGCAATAAAATATAATGATGATATAGTAGACTTACAAACAGCACAGGAACTCGGACTTAAGGGTGAAGAGATAGAACTAGATAACTCGAAAGAGGCACTAGAAGTTCTGCGTCACTCAACAGCACACCTTATGGCACAAGCTATTAAGTCACTCTATCCAGATGCAGAGTTCTATGTAGGGCCAACTGTCAATGAAGGTTTTTATTATGACTTTAAAACTTCGGCTGAGATAGGGCAGGGAGACTTGAAAAAAATCGAGAAGCAGATGCTCTCTTTTGCAAAGAAAAAGTACCCGATTGAGCGTTATGTAATCTCTAAAGATGAGGCACGTGAGAAGTTTAAAGATGACCATCTCAAACAAGCTGTTCTTGATATGATCCCTGATGAAGATGTGAGCATTTACAAACAAGGTGAATTTGAAGACCTTTGTCGTGGGCCACACCTTCCAAATATTGGGCTTATTCGTTATTTTAAACTTACAAAAATTTCTGGTGCTTATCTTGGTGGTGATTCTAAAAATGAAATGCTTACTCGTATATATGGTATTGCGTTTGCAACGAAAGATGCACTGAAATCGTACATGGATATGATGGCAGAAGCTGAAAAGCGTGACCACCGTAAACTTGGAAATGAGATGAAACTCTTTACTTTCCGTGAAGAGGTTGGGGCTGGTTTTCCTATTTGGCTGCCGGCCGGTGGACGACTCCGTGCTCGTTTAGAGTCACTGCTTTTTAAAGCACACCGTAAACGCGGCTATGAGCCTGTTCGTGGACCTGAAATGCTGCGTTCAGATTTGTGGAAAACATCAGGGCATTACCAAAACTATGGTGAAAATATGTACTTTACGCATATTGATGAGCTTGAGTTTGGGGTAAAACCGATGAACTGTGTAGGGCATATTAAAGTCTATGAAGATGAACTGCACTCATACCGTGACCTGCCGATTAAGTACTTTGAATATGGTGTTGTTCACCGTCATGAGCTGACAGGCGCACTGCATGGTCTTTTTAGAGTACGTGAATTTACTCAAGATGATGCACACATCTTCTGTCGTGCTGACCAGATCGAAGAGCAGATCATAGAAGTAGTTGATTTTGTAGATAAAATTATGTCAACGTTTGAGTTTGATTATAAAATGATGATATCTACTCGTCCAGACAAAGCAGTCGGAAGTGATGAAGTGTGGGAAATCTCAACAAATGCACTCAAAAGTGCGATGGACAAACACCAACTCGCTTATGAGATAGATGAGGGCGGCGGGGCATTTTACGGTCCAAAAATCGACATTAAAATCACAGATGCTATTGGGCGTGAGTGGCAGTGTGGAACAATTCAGTTAGATTTTAATCTTCCTGAGCGTTTTAAACTTGAGTATAACGGCGAAGAGAATGACAAAATCCAGCCTGTTATGATTCACCGTGCTATTTTAGGTTCATTTGAGCGTTTTATCGGAATTTTGACTGAGCACTATGCCGGAGAGTTTCCGATGTTTATTGCTCCTACACAAGTTGCGATTGTTCCTGTTGCGGAGTCACATAAAGAATACGCTAAGGAATTATCAGATAAACTTATTGACATTAATGCCGATAGTGAGATCTATGCGAAAAATGATTCTTTAAACAAAAGAATCAGAACTGCTGAGAAAACTCGTGTTCCTATGATAGTTGTCGTAGGCGATGAAGAGATAGCTAACAAAACAGTGGCTGTTCGTGACAGACGCACTAGAGAGCAGTATAACTTAAGCCAAGAGGAATTCTTGAAGCTTATACAAACTAAAATAAATGAGGTAAATTTTTGAGTAAAAACAAAGACCGCGTCATCATGAATGATGACATCCGTGTTCCTGAAGTAAGATGTAATGTAGATGGTGGGGAGTCTCTAGGGATTGTCTCTACTGATGAAGCTATGACAAAAGCAAATGAGTTGGGACTAGATTTAGTTCTTATCGCACCAAATGCTAAACCGCCTGTTGCTAAGATCATGGATTATGGTAAGTTTAAATACCAAGAAGAGAAAAAACTCAAAGAACAACGTAAAAATCAAGTCAAGATTGTTGTCAAAGAGATTAAACTTTCTGTAAAAATTGCAGAAAATGACATCGCTTACAAAGTAAAACATGCACGTGAATTCCTTGAAAAAGGTTACCATGTGAAATTTAGAGTATTTTTACGTGGTCGTGAGATGGCGCATCCTGAAGCTGCCCGTGAAGTACTTGAACAAGTATGGCCTATGGTTGAGGACATCGCTGTGATGGAAAAACCACCAAAATTTGAGGGTCGTTACTACAATATGTACGTGGTGCCTAAAAAATAACTCTATTTTATTGACATATATTATTCTTTTCTACTGCTTTAGAGAGTATAATTTCTCAAAGTAAGGGAGAAAAGAATGAAAAAATGTTTTTTACAATGGAGTTTGTTATTGCTTGTTACATCTTTATTTGCTAAAGATGTGCAAATGCAAACCAGAGAGTTTCCACAAGAAGAATTAAAAAAACAAAAAGTATTAATTGCCTCTTTAGCTGCAAAAGAGCTTTCAAAAACACTTCCTCAAAAAATAGATAACTATACGACTCTTCAATCAGTGAAAAATAGGGATGCTACATTAGTATATACTTTTGTCATAAATACAGCTGACAAAAGTGATGAAAGTATTATAAAAGAGGACCATACTCGTATGCAACGAGTTGTTATACGTGGGGTATGTCAATCATCAGCAAGATTTTTAGATGCAGGCATTAACACTTCTTATATTTATGTCAGTGCTAAGAGTAAAAAGCAACTTTTCCGTTTTGATGTGACAAAAGAGCGATGTAAAAATTTAGCTGCGAATTAGGTCTGTTTTTGTCCCTTAAAGATACTATTAAAGAGCAAGATTTTTTCAATACACTGAATGAAGAGCAAATAGAGAAACTCTCTTCTTTTGCTACTTTGCATCACTATGAAAAAGAGTATATTCTTTATTACGAACGTCAAGAGAGCCATGAACTCTGTTTTTTAGTCAAAGGTTTAGCCAAAGCCTACAAGCTTGATAAGCATGATAATGAAATTTTTCTTTATTATATCTATGAAAATTCTATGATATCAGAGCTTTCCAATATACAAGGCAATACTTTACTCTCTTTTTCAAATATTTCCTTTATCGAAGATTCTCATCTGCTTAAAATTAATTATAAAAAATTTAAAGAGGAATTTTTGGATAAACAACTCTTATGTCATCAATTCAGCTCTGCACTTCTAGAACGCTCTTTACAGATGCAGTCATTGATAAATAGAGAGTTTATTTTTGATGCAGTCTCAAAAGTGAGTATGATGTTGCGTGAAGACCTTGCGATGTTCAATAAACTTAAGCGTCATGACATCTCATTAATGCTGCATATTCAACCGGCAACACTGTCTCGAGTTTTGAATAGGCTAAAACGCAATAATATTATTGATATAATACAGGGAAAGGTGAAAGTTTTGAATGTGCAGGCATTAGAAGAAATTTATAAGGATAAAGCAGATGGATAAGATAAAATTTCTGAGTGCATTGATATTTGTGCTTTCATTACTTTTGGCATTCTATTCAAAGCATATAGCACAGGAAAATGATGCTAATCTCAATCTGCTTAAAGTTATAAATGAACAAAAGGCTTTCACCCAAGAGATATCAAAAAATATATTTTATATCTATAATAATAAGCATGCTTCTACGAAACAACTCAATGAATCAATAGCCGCTTTTGTCGAAAACGTAAACCATAAAGAAGAGATACTTGGTGAACTGGATGATGAACAGATACGTAAACAGACAGAAAAAATTATTCGTTTGTGGAACAAATTTTATCTACTTGTTCAAAAATTTCGAGATGTAAGTAAAGTACATAATGGTTATACGAATATTATTCAAGAAAAACTTGTTAGTGATATATACAATGCAAACTTAGATCTTGTTGTTGCGTTTGATAAACTTATTTTGATGCATAAAAAGTATTATGATGCCTTGAAAAGTAGAGATAAAACAATACAGATTGCTCTATTTGTTGTCTTACTTTTACTGCTTGTCTATCTTTTTACACAGCTTAAAGGTCTCCTTCTCTTTGTTCAAAAGTTTTTGCACACATCTAAAAATATTATTCGAAAATCGACCGTGCAGGGCGTGAAACCTATTGAAGTAGAAGCAAATGTAGCAGATGTCTCTGAAGCACTCAATGACTTTAACTATTTGATTTCAAAAATTGATAGATCTATTGATACTTCTTCGAATGCCATTGAAAAAAGTGTAGAGTCTTTAGAAGATATAGAAAAGAACATTGAAGATTTGATTGAATTGATTTCAATAATGCAAGAGGGCGAGTCTTTGGATAAAGAGCTCATTAAAAAAGAGGATATTCTCATAGAAACACTCGATGAGCTCAGTTTGAGTGCACAGAGACTGCAAAATCTTAAAAAAGAGCTACAAAACTTTAAAAAATAAAATTAATTAAACAATTTGACCTGAGTCAAATTTTTCACGCCATTTGTGTATTATTATTTTTCTATCATTTGAGAAAATTCTCAAAATGAAATGAAGGAGAATAAAATGGCTACTCATTTAAGTAAGCTGCTTTCACTTGTTGTAAGTACCTCTATAGCTGCTACAGTTGCGTCTGCTGCTATAGGCGGAGAGTTACAAAAAGTTATGAAGGCAAGGGGGTTAACAGAAAAAGATGTTATTCATGCTGCTAAAACATATACACCAAGTGGTGGCAGGGATGAATTCATCGTTTTTAGTTCAGGTGGACAGTCTGGACAGATGATTGTCTATGGTGTTCCAACTATGAGAATCTTAAAGTATATCGCTGTATTTACGCCAGAACCATGGCAAGGGTACGGATATGATGAAGATTCAAAGAAGGTTTTAAGACAGGGGAATATCCGCGGTCGTGAGATTAACTGGGGAGATACTCACCATCCGGCACTTTCAGAAAAAGACGGAAAGTATGATGGTAAATGGCTCGTAATTAATGACAAGGCAAATCCTCGTGTTGCAGTTATTGACCTAAAAGATTTTGAGACAAAGCAGATTGTTGTGAATCCTGTTTTTAAATCTGAGCATGGTGGAGCATTTTTTACACCAAATTCAGAATATATTTTAGAAGCATCTCAGTATGCTGCACCGTTTGATAATAACTATCATCCAATCGAGGAGTATAAAGAGACATACCGTGGGGGTGTGACACTTTGGAAATTTGATTCAAAAATTGGTCGTATTAAACCAAAGGACTCTTTTGTTCTTGAACTGCCTCCATATATGCAGGATTTAAGTGATGCTGGTAAAGGTGCTTCTTATGGATGGGGCTTTACAAACTCATTTAACTCTGAAATGTACACAGGTGGTATAGAAGTTGGTATGCCTCCGTTTGAAGCAGGTTGTTCAAGAAATGATACTGACTTTTTACATGTATACAACTGGAAGAAATTAGCGCAGCTCGCTAAAAATAAGAAAAACTATAAAATGATCAATGGTATCAGAGTAATTCCTATGAGCGTGGCTGTAAAAAATGATGCACTCTTTTTGATTCCTGAACCAAAATCACCACATGGTGTGGATGTTTCTCCTGATGGTGAGTACATTACGGTTTGTGGAAAACTCGATACACACGCTTCAGTCTATAAATGGAGTAAAATCAAAAAGTTAATTAAAAATCATGAGTATGCAGGAAAAGATCCATATGGGATTCCTATTTTAGATATGAAGAAAGCTCTTCATGGTCAGGTAGAGCTAGGTCTTGGGCCACTGCATAACCAATACTCTAATGTTGATGGTGAGATATACACGTCACTTTATGTTGATTCTCAAATTGTAAAATGGAACTATAAAAAATTGAAAGTTCTTGATAAAGTAAATGTACACTACAATGTTGGTCACTTATGTGGTATGGAAGGAAAATCTGCTGATCCTCAAGGAAAATACATTATCTCTTTGAACAAATTAGCAATTGACAGATTTGATCCTGTTGGTCCACTGCATCCACAAAATCATCAGTTGATCGATGTAAGCGGTAAAAAAATGGATATGCTTGTTGACATGCCTTTACCTTTAGGTGAACCACATCAAGCAGTTGCTATTCGTGCGAGTAAATTACACCCTGAAGTACGATATAAAATGGGTACAAATACTAAAACTGGGAAGCCACATATTGGTAAAACTTTAGCTGGTCAAGAGAGAATTGTTAGAAAAGGTAAAAATGTTTATGTTTATGCAACTCTTGTAAGATCTCACATTAATCCTGAGAGAATTACAGTGAATAAAGGGGATACGGTAACTATTTACTTAACAAATCTTGAACGTGCGCAAGATGAGACACATGGTTTTACAGTCGATAACTTTGACATTCATGCTTCACTCGAGCCGGGTGAGACTGCTGAATTGAAATTCAAAGCAGATATTGAGGGTGTTTTCCCTTACTACTGTACAGAGTTCTGTTCTGCACTTCACTTAGAAATGATGGGTTACATGATGGTTAAAGATCCTAACAAAAAATATGTAAGTGCTCAAAAACTTAAAATGAAAAAAATGTCTAAAGCGGAATTGAAAGCTGAGTATGACAAAACTGTTGCTGTAAATGCTGCTACAGATGCTGTTATCCAATCAGTTGTGAAGTTCTTAAAAGCGAATCATTATGAGAAATATCCAACTGTGAAAGCACTTGTTGAAGATGCACTTGATCAGTATGGCAAAATTCCTGAACAGAAAAAATTATCTGACAAAGCTGTAAAAGCCGGAGATTATGAAAAAGCCGTTCTTTTTGAAAATATGATTTGGCAATACATGGTTAAAACTGCCGATGTTGGTATTCGTGCCAAAGATTTACTTGTGAAAAAAGTTGCAACGAAACAATCTCCTGCTGCTGAAGCCGGTGAGAGAGCATTTGGTGAAGGTGGATGTGGCGGATGTCATGTTATTGGTAAAGTTTCATCTGGTCCAGACTTAACAGGTGTTCTTTTAAGACATGAAAATGCAGAGAAATGGGTAAAAGATTTTATACTTGACCCAGCATCTAAATATAACGATCCATATGTGAAAAGTATGATAGATTACTTCAATCTAAAAATGCCTAATCAACATATGAATGAAGAAGAAGTGAAAAACATCATCGAATACCTTAAATGGGTCGATGAGAATGCGAACTTATTCTAAACAGAATAGGTACTTATTTCTAAGAGTGAAGGGTCTCCTTCACTCTTCCCCATTAAAAATTGACATATATCATTAACTTTTATGTAGCAATTTAGATATAATCAAAAAAGTCTATAATTAACTTTATAATTAGTTATAAATAAGTTTTTTAAGAATTCATAGAAGGACATATCATGCACCCAAGTTTAATGAAAGCTAAAATTTTTGCTTTTTTAGCTTTAATCATACTCACCTTTGCGTTTACACTGCCAATGATTGCGTTTCACGGTACACTCAATCAGATTGATGCAGGAAAAGAGAACGAGGTTTCATCATTTAGTAAAACAATCTGGAACCTTTATAATAAAGGCAGATACAAAAGTGTAACAACACCGCCAGAAGCACGTAATAATTTAGAGAAGATGATTGACACGGCTTCAGAAATAGGTCCGGCATCTCTGCCAATATGGGCAGTTTCACTCGAAGCTCCAAACTATCCCAAAGAGGCTTTTCCTGAAGGTATTCCTGTTTATTTTCACTTTGATGGTTACAGTGGTGAAGTTCATGAGATGAATACTATTAACCATTATGTCGGAATGGATCCGATGTGGGTAGGTGGACATTTTGAGAGAGCTATAGGGATCTATGCACTTTTGTTTTTGTCTTTAGGAATTATTCTTTTTATCGCATATGACAACAAATATTTGAACTATATTATGCTTATTCCTGCGGCATTGCCACTTATTTTTATCGCCGATTACTCCTATTGGCTCTATTGGTTTGGGCACAATCTCCATGACTGGGGAGCCTTTAAAATCAAACCCTTTATGCCGACGGTATTTGGAGATGGAAAAATTGCTCAATTTACAACGCACTCATACCCGACTATAGGGTTTTATGCTCTGCTTGCAGTGAGTATCTTGAGTATTTTGGCATTTTTTGCAAAACAAAAAGCTTTTAAAGAGATGGAAGAAAAATAAGATGTTTGTAAGAATATTTGTATCATTTTTGTATTTGTTCATAAGTACGCTTAGTGCAAATATTCTACAAGATGCTATAGATAAGGCACCAGCCGGATCTATTTTAAAACTTCCAAATGGAGTCTATAAAGGTACTGTTCATATAGACAAAGCACTCTCTATAATAGGAGAGGGAGATAATGTTGTCATTGACGGTGAGAATGAAGGGACTGTCATTACAAGTAAAGGCTCTTTTGTAACACTGAAAAACCTGACAATCATAAACAGTGGTGATAGACATGAGAAGGTTGATGCTGCTATTTCAATGAGTGATGCTTCGCAGTGTGAAATCAGTAACTGTGTCATTAAAAACTGTCTTTTTGGAATAGATCTGCAGATGGTGCATAATTCAATAATTGCTGACAATAATATAACATCCAAAGACTTTGAACTTGGTTTACGTGGTGACGGACTTCGTCTTTGGTACTCCAATGACAATATAGTCAGAGGAAACTCTTTAATAAAATCACGTGATATGGTTGTTTGGTACTCTCACGGAAATGAAATAATTAATAATTATGGGAGAAATAACCGCTACTCTCTACACTTTATGTACGCTGGAAAAAATATTATCAAGAACAACCGATATGAGCTTAATTCTGTAGGAATATTTTTTATGTACTCCCAAGATTCCATCGCGATTGGTAATGTTGTGAAAAGTTCTCAAGGCGCAACAGGAATGGGAATAGGGCTCAAAGATGTTTCAAATTTCACCATTAAAGATAATACCGTTATCTACTGTGCACAGGGAATGTATATAGATAGAAGCCCCTTTGAACCAGATACGCATAATTGGATAGAAGGAAACAAGATACTCTATAATGCAGAAGCGATGCATTTTCACTCTGTTAGCGAGCACAATATTATTAAAGATAATATCATTATGGGAAATATTGAAGATATTGTAAATGATTCTCGAGGTTCAAAAACCAATGAGAATGAAATTGCGGGGAACTATTGGGACAAGTATGAAGGTTTTGATAAAAATAGAGACGGCATAGGTGATACTCCGCATAAGGTGTATCAGTACGCGGATCAACTTTGGGTATACAACTCGGATGTGAAGTTCTTTTATGGTTCACCGGTAATATCGCTGCTCAATTTTCTTGCAAAATTGGCACCTTTTACAAAACCGCTCTTTTTGATGGAAGATCCAAAACCAAAAATCAGTAAAGCAATATAAAGGACAACTATGGCAAAAAAAGTTAAAACAGACAGAAGAGAATTTATAAAATACTCTACTTTGGGAATACTTGGTTTGGTTTTAGGAGGGGGTGTAGTATTTAGCCCTTATCCTCTCAAAGCAGAAAATAGACTCAGACCGCCTGGGGCTGTAAATGAAAAAGATTTTTTAGCACTCTGTATCAAATGCGGACAGTGTTTACAGGTATGTCCTTATCACTCCATCAAGCTTTCAGACATAGCTATGGGACATGGCGTGGGTACACCATATATTGACCCTGTTGAGAGAGGTTGTTATGCTTGTAGTGCAGTTCCATGTGTTCTTGCCTGTCCAAGCGGAGCCTTAGATCATAGTTGTGAAAAACCTGAAGATATTCATATGGGTGTGGCTGTTTTGGAATTTCCTGATACCTGCTTGGCAATGAGTAATACTCCTGTTCCTGCAAATTATCTTGATGAAATGAAAAAATTTACGGACTCTGTAAGGAATGTGACAGAGTTGGAATTACAGTTACTTGATAGAATGAGTGGATATGAAGGCAAAGAGTGTACCTTGTGTGCAGATATCTGCCCGATCCCATCACCTCTGAGTGCAATTTCTATGGTTAGTGATGCCGGTGGTGGGAAAAAACCGGAAATTTATGATGGCTGCATAGGGTGTGGTGCATGTGAAGAAATTTGTCCGACGTCAAAACCGTCTATTGTAATAAAACCAAGAGTTTCGTATGAAGAGTATTACGAACAGCAAACATAAGGAAGAGAGTATGAAACAAAGTTATAAAAAGAGTATTGTTAAGAGTTTGATTATGATTCCTTCACTTATGCTGTTAAGTAGTTTTACGGCGTGTAGTGATTCACAAAAAGAAGAAAACAGCAAGCAAACATCGAGCAGTGTGGTAGAGGCTGCTACGCCAAAGATAGAGATAGTGCAAAACCAAGATGCGCATGCCGTTAAAGTTGTATCAAAAGAAAAGGAAAAGACTGAGGGAAGTTCGTACTATTATGATTACGGTGAAAAAAGCGAATATGACCAAAATGCA
The DNA here is from genome assembly GCA_027011725.1 of Sulfurimonas sp. Classification (GTDB taxonomy): domain Bacteria; phylum Campylobacterota; class Campylobacteria; order Campylobacterales; family Sulfurimonadaceae; genus Sulfurimonas. The sequence continues at coordinate 14,356 of JALUZQ010000152.1, forward strand.
CAACCTGCGAACAAAGATGCCTCTGTGCGAGTGCGTCCACGAACAGAGGTGGATGCAAATATGAATATTCGTAGCCCTTATGAAGAGGTGAAGGTTTCAATGTTGGTTCGAAAACTGAGTAAAAATTTTATAGTACGATGTTCACCATGTCATAATGACTATGCAAATGGGATTATTGGACCTTCTTTATTAGAGAGAAATTCTGAGTATATTTATCATAAAATTCAGGACTTTAAAACAGGAAAAAAATCAAATCCTTTAATGACGGACCTTATCAAGATGATGAGTGACGATGAAATAAAAGATATGGCAAATGAGATTTACAGCTTTAATAAAGAGATTAAAAAGATGAGGAACAGATAATGAAAAATATAATCGTAGGATTTTTTGTAATTGTAATTTTTGGCTTGGCAGCATGGACAGCGATGCGCGGTGGTGCATACAATGGTGGTGAGCATGGAAAGGTGATTGCTGATATAGGCAATAGAACGGCTACCGCTAAAGATAGTGAACCACAAGAGAAAAGTGACAGAGAAAAAGAGAATGAAGCACTTAATGCTTTACGTGAGAAAGCAGGGAATATCAGTGGTTTCAAAGTAAGTGATGAGTATAAAAGTAAGTGTTCGTCTTGTCATGGTGTTGATGGCAGTGGTATGCAGTATGGGAAAAAACTGATGGGGCCAAAACTCTTTGGTCAAAGTGCAGATGAAATCTATAAAAAACTCGATGATTTTAAATCAGGCAGAAAAGAAAATATGGTCATGAAGGGTTTATTAATTCATATGACAAAAGAGGATTTGCGTAGATTTGCAGATGAGATAGGTGAGTTTCCAGCGCGAGCAAAAGCAATGAAATAGGATAATATGATGGATAAGTATCACAATAGAGAGACGATAAAAAAAACAACATTTTGGTCGACATTTTTTAATACAACAAGAGATGGTAAGAAAATCCTTAGCTACAGAGCCAAGAGGTGGATACTCGTTATTGCTATTCATCTGCTCTTTTTTCTCTCTTTTGCGATTGATATTCAAACCTTAGAGGGAACACTCAATGGTTCACGGTTTTTAGGTTTTCACCTTATTGATCCGTTTACAAGCTTAGAGATGTTGATGGCAGAGCATCATCTACATATAAATATCATTATTGGTGTGAGTACCATTGTTATATTTTATATGCTTGTAGGTGGGCGAACATACTGTGCATGGGTCTGTCCATATGGAATTTTGAGTGAGATAGGTGAAAAGTGGCACGATACCTTGGTGCATAAAAAAATCATTAAAAATCGAAAATTCGATCATCGTATTCGCTACGCTTTTTGGGCAATATTTTTAATTCTCTCTTTTACAAGTGGGTATTTGGTCTTTGAAACTATAAATGTTGTCGGTATTCTCTCTCGTGCAATTACATATGGCTGGAGTTTGGCTCTTATCTGGGTCGTTGTTGTACTTGCTTTTGAGGTCTTTTTTTCGCGCCGTGCATGGTGTACTTACATTTGTCCAATAGGAACGACGTATGGTATGATAGGAAAAGTCTCAGCTCTGAGAGTTGAATGGAATGACAACTGTGACCACTGTATGGTTTGTCATGATGTCTGTTTCGAAAATCAAGTTTTAGAGATCACAAAAGCAAAATATGATAAACAAAGAGAAGAAGAGGGAATTACGCATGAGTATATTACCGGTGCAGATTGTACACTATGTGGAAGATGTATTGATGTTTGCCATGAAGATGCGCTTAACTTCGACTTTAGACTAAAAAGTTTGGTGTAGTTATGATAAAAGTTTCAAATCTGACAAAGAAGTTCGGTGCTCATGTGTCACTCGATGATGTAAACTGTGAATTTAATAAAAATGAATCGATTGCTTTAATGGGTGCAAACGGAGCGGGAAAAACAACCTTAATACGTTCTATTATGGGCTATTACCATCCTGATCAGGGGGAAGTGCTTATAAACGAACTGAACCCTGTCAAAGAGCGTGTAGCGGTTTTAAACCATATCAGTTTTGTTCCGCAACTGCCGCCGCCGATTAAACTTAGTATTGAAGAACTGATGCAGTACATCTCTGTAAGTGCACAGGTTGATAAAGAGCTTATCAAGCACTATGCCAATGAGATGAAACTCGACATTAATTCCAACCTGAGCAAATCTTTTTTCAAGCTTAGCGGCGGGATGAAGCAAAAGCTACTCATTGCTATCTCTCTTGCAAAAAAGAGTGACATTATCATCTACGATGAACCGACAGCGAACCTTGACCCCAAAGCAAGAGATGATTTTTACAGACTCCTCAAGCAAAATGAAGAGGAGAAAGTGCTGCTTTTTGTTACACACAGACTCGAAGAGGTCAAAGACCTTGTCAACAGACAGATATATATGGACTTGGGGAAAATAGTTTCAGATGAGAGGGTAGAGGGATGAAAAATTTATATTTAATAGCCTATTTGGATCTTAAAGAGTCTATTCGTGCAAAATGGTTTCTCGTCTATTCATTAGTCTTTGGCGGACTCATAGCACTCTTTTTTATAGCAGGTGTGACAGAGTCACAAGTAATGGGCTTTAGCGGGCTGAGCCGTCTACTGTTGATGTACATTCAAATTACCATCGTTATTTTGCCAATTTTCATTCTTATTACGACAGTGCGTTCTATTTCAGGTGACAGAGACAGTCATATTTTGGAGTATATGCTCTCTTTTCCTATCTCTTTGAAACAGTATTACTGGGGGAAAATCATAGGAAGATTTATAACGGTCTATCTGCCCGTGCTTTTTGCTATGATTATTGCCGTGGTTTATGGGGCTATCAAGGGTGCGGCAATTCCATGGAGTATATTCTTTTTATATACAGGGTTGTTATTTGCTATGAGTGCCACCTTTTTAGGGATTGCTTTTTTTATCTCCTCTTTTGTAAAATCAAGTGAAGTAGCACTTGGTATATCCTTTTTTATCTGGATCTTTTTACTCGCTTTTATTGACATCGCACTCATCTCTTTGATGATGCAGCAGCGTGTTGATGAGGGAATTATTATACTTATAAGTTTGATGAACCCAATGGAGATTTTCAGAGTAGCGGCTATATCTCTTTTTGATCCGCAACTAACAGTAATGGGGCCTGTGGCATTTTACATTTTAGACTCTGTATCACAAAGTACTTTTGTTCTACTCTCAATTGCGTATCCGTTAATTTTAGGATTGTTGTTTGCATTTCTTGGTTACAAGATATTTGAAAAAAAAGATTTGGTTTAGGAGATAAAATGAAAAAGATAACACTGCTACTGTTTGTACTCTCTACACTGCTTTTCTCATTTGAGATGAATTACGATAAAAATACGACAGGTTTGGTACGACATTTAAAAATCTATGAATATCCTGCATGGGTATCTGTGATAGACTTAAATAACGGGGAGAGAATTTACTTCTCTTCACCAAAAGGAATGTTCGAGTTTTATTTCAGACCCGGAAAGTGGCCGGAATACAACATTAAAAGTGAGTCGGACTTTAAAGATATTTATGTGACGGATTACGCTACGAGTAAGCCGGTAAAAGCAAAAGGGGCATTTTTTGTTTATGGAAGCGATGTTACTTCTCCTGCGGGTGATGACTTAGTACCTTTTGATTCTTATAAAAATGCAGAGAAATTTTCAAAAGAGCATAATGGAAAGCGTATTTTTGGTTTTCGTGAGGTTAATCGCGGACTAATTAACTGGCTCAACGATAGCTTATAGGAGTATATGATGACAAAACCAACACCGATAGATGAAGAGATAGTTCTAGACCCGAAACGTTATATTGTGAGTGAAACAGATGAAAAAGGCAGGATTACGTTTGCCAATGACTACTTTCAAGAGGTATCAGGCTACAGTGAAGAAGAACTCATCGGTAAACCGCATAATATTGTACGCCACCCTGATATGCCTAAGGTTGTCTTTAAGCTGCTGTGGGAGACAATAGGTGCCGGAAAAAACATCAATGCTGTTGTGAAAAACTTGGCAAAAGATGGCAGGTACTACTGGATATTTACAGAATTTGAGATTCGAAAAGATACCGATACGGGAAAAATCATCGGCTATCATGCCTCAAGAAAAAAGATATCACGTCATGTTATTGAAATCATAGCTGAACTGTATGCAAAACTTTTAGAGATTGAAAAGTCTGATGGTGTGGAGGCAAGTGAGAAGTATCTCATTGAATTCTTAAAAGAGAAGGGTGATGATATAGAGTTTGCCAATATTATGGAAGAGATTCATAGGTTCTATTAGCCTTGTAGATGAGATAAAATGAGAACAGTTCTGCTTTTTTGGATTTTTATCTCTACACTGCTTGCAAATCCTTTACAAGATGCTATTGATAAGGCTTCTAGTGGTGCTATTATTAAACTGCAAGATGGTCTCTATGAGGGAAATATTATCATTGACAAACCACTTACCATTATGGGAATGGGTGAACATGTGCATATTAAAGGAAGAGCAGATGGAAACGTTGTCACCATTACAAGTTCATCCGTAACTCTTAGAAATCTCATCATCACTGACAGTGGTCAAAATATGCAAAAGATTGACGCTGGAATTGCGCTTACACAGGTGAGAAACTGTAATATAATTCACTGCACTCTTTTTAATGTACTCTATGGAATTGATATGAATATGGTTGAGAACTCCACCATAGAGGCAAATGATATAACAGTCACAAAAGATGAGATAAGTCTGAGGGGTAATGGCTTAAAGATGTACTACTCAAATTTCAATAGAGTAGCAAAAAACAGTATACATGACAGTAGAGATGTCACTCTCAACTACTCTCATCATAATCTTTTTGAAAAAAACAGCTTTACGAACAATAGATTTGCAACACATTTAGAGATGAGTAACAGCAATATATTTGTAAAAAACAGCTACAAATACAACTCTGTGGCTATGATGTTTATGGGTGCAAAAGATACACAGGTCATAGGCAATAAAATTCTCAGCTCACGTGGTGCTGCGGGTATCGGTGTTATGATAGGGGGTGTTGCAAACTTTGTCTTTAAAGAGAATCTTGTGCGTTATAATGCAAAAGCACTCTATATTCAAGGGCAGGAGAAAGCGTTGGGAATGAAGCGCTATATTTTAAACAATGACATCTCTTACAATATGGAAGCTTTCCATTTTCATGCAAGTATTAAAGACAATACTATGAAAGGCAATACGATCTATGCAAACATAGATGATGTCGTGAAAGATGTCGGTGGAAATTTTGATGCTTCAAATGTCGTGGAGTATAACTACTGGGACAGATATGATGGTTTTGATGCAAACAAGGACGGTGTAGGAGATACTCCTTACCGCGTTTATCAGTATGGTGATTTACTATGGCACGAGAACAATAAAATAAAGTTCTTTTATGCAGCGCCCGTAATGAGCTTACTGAATTTTTTACTTAAACTCGCCCCTTTTATGGAGCCAAATATGATTATGCAAGATTCAAAACCTATCTTCCGATAGCTCTAACTCTTTTGACTACTTCATCATAATCAACAATCTCTTGCCCTTTGGCAATATCATCTTTTGATGCATGGGCTGAAAAACCATAAGCCATAGGCGTAATGTTTTCTGTATCATAAAAAGCTTTGCGGGCATCTATCCACTTGCCTGTTTTGGCATCTGTTACCCAAATCACCGCTTTATCTTTCCATGGAATCTTTTCATCATCGAACCAGAGTACCATACACCCTATGTCATCAAAGAGATAATACTTTCCCGTTGCAGGGTTAATGGCCTGCGCAGTATTTTTTCTGTCACTTATAACCATTGCGCAGCGCGCGCACATATCGCGGTCAAAATGGACTTCGTGAATTTGAGTCTTTGATTGTTTGTCACACCCCGTTGTCGTGAGGAGTGTGAATGTAGATAGAAGTAACAAGAAAAATAGTCTCATAGGTAAAGCTCCCTTTTTTGAGCATATTCTAACTTGTTATAATTGAAGATATGATGATATAAGTCAATACTGATGAGGTATTGTTAAAGTCTTGAAGACCTTAACAACTTACTTTAAAATTTGTGCTTTGAGGGCATCTTCTTCTAGCTTTTCAGTAGCATACTTAATAACAACCACTTTTTCGGTTTCATTGATAAACCACTCAGCAATATGCTCACTCTCAAGAGCTTTGAGTTTTTCCATATCTACTTCATCTTCAGGAATTACAAGGTGAGAGTAGCGTAAAGGGTTTTTCATTTTAAGTGCAGTCCATACAAGCCATAAAAGACTGATACCACCAATGGTAAGACCTAATGTCTCACGTGAACTGATGTCAAGATAGAGCCCTGCAAATGTACCACCGATAAATGTAAAAAAGTATGCAGCAGAGTTTGCAATACCAAGTGCAGCACCTTTTTGGTGTACTTTTGCAAATTTAGAGATCATAGACTGAACAAGTGGTTCCATCATGTTAAACGCAACAAAGAAGAATATAACCGCTGTTACAAAGAGTGCACTTGAGTGTGTAAGCCCCATCATTAAAAATGACGCCGTAAAAAGTACAATAGAGAGCATAAAGATCTGTTTTGGAATATTACGTTTCTCTCCAAATACTGCAGCAGGTCCCATAGCTACAAGCCCTGCGACCATTGCCGGTGCATAGACCATCCAGAGGTCACTTTTTGCCCAATTGAACCCATACTCAGGTTGTGTTAAAAATACGGGGATGATAACAAATGCTGCTGTCATAAGCCCTTTTTGCATCGCATTGATAATAATCATACTTAAAAGATTTGGATCTTTGAGGATGTCACTTGTTTTTGTTTTGTTGTGATAGATATGTTTGATCTTCGGTGGTGTCGGCACCTTTGTAAAAAGTACGATGATCGCAACAAATGCAAGAATAGCCGTGATAATAAAGATAGTACTTATTCCGTAGTGAGAAGCTATAACAGGACCAAGTGCCATTGCGACTGCAAAACTCATAGCAATAAAACCACCCATGATAGCCATAGCATGACCACGAGTCTTCTCTTCAACAAGGTCTGCAATCATAGCTGTTACAACTGAACCGATAGCACCTGCACCTTGTAAAAAACGTCCAATCATAAGTGTATAGATGTCTGTTGAGTATGCAGCAACAAGAGAACCAACTAAAAAGATAAGTAATCCTAAGAGAATAGTAGGTTTACGTCCTATTTTATCACTCATACTTCCAAAAGGAATTTGGAATACGGCTTGTGTCAGGGCATAACCACCCACAACAATACCAACAAGAAACGGTGTAGCACCTTCAAGGTCAAGTGCATAAACAGATAGAACCGGTAAAACCAGAAAAAGCCCCAAAAATCTTAGAAAAAGAATTGTGGAGAGAGGAAGAACTTTTTTGAACATAGAAAGCCTTTATGAAATAATTTACAACTACTTATAGTATAATTTTGAAATTATAGAGCAACTATTATTTAGAATTGATTTGCAAAAGATAAAAAGACAAAATTAAAAGATAATTTAAGGAAGAACATTGAAAAAATTAGTACTGGCAACGTCAAATAAGGGAAAAGTGAGAGAGATAAAAGAGTTGTGTTCAGAGTATGAGGTCGTTCCTTATACAGAGCTCATCTCTGCGTTTGAGATAGTTGAAGATGCAGATACCTTTAAAGAAAATGCACTCATAAAAGCAAGAGCAGTCTATGAAGCACTTGGAGATGAAGATGTCATAGTTATGGCAGATGACAGTGGCATTAGTGTAGAGGTGCTTGATGGTGCACCGGGAATTTACAGTGCACGATATGCAGGAGAGAATGCAAGTGATAAAGATAATCTTTACAAGTTGATGGAAGATATAAAAGTAAAAGGAGTGACAAGTTCACCGGCTTTTTATACAGCAGCCATTGCTATAGTGACAAAGGGTATAGAAAAGACGGTGCATGGTTGGATGTATGGCACGGCAATCACTCAGGCGCGTGGCGAGGGAGGTTTTGGATATGACCCGATGTTCATACCATTAGGCTATGATAAAACACTAGGAGAACTTGACAATGAGATAAAGAAAAAACTCTCTCACCGTTCAAAAGCACTCTCACTAGCAGGAAGAATCCTAAAAAATCTATAGGATCTTCTCTCCGAGCTTACAAAAACCATCTTCAAGTTTTTTTAAAATTATATTTATTTGAGAGTTGTAATATTTGATTTTTTTCATAATCTCTCCTTTGTGATTTTGTGTTCACATAGATAAAATAGCAAGAAATATTCCAAAATGTGCTATAATAGTTTTAGTGTGAAAACAGGATGCTTACTATGAAAAAAAGTTTTTTCTTTATAATTTTTTTATTTCTTACAGCTCTGCTTTTTTCTGGATGTGGTGGAAGCAGCAGTTCATCAACTAGCTCAGATACTCCCCAAGAGGGTACAACCCCTCCCTACTTTACTTCTGAGGGTATAGTGTATGTAGAAGAAAATGAACTCTACGCGCTTACTCTGCATGCCTCCTCTGAAAATAACATTACATATTCGATTAGTGATGGCGACAGTGCCGAGTTCACTGTAGATGCCCTAAGTGGTGAAGTGACCTTTAAGACTGCACCTGATTATGAAACGAAACAGAGCTATGGATTTACTGCACATGCAAATGATGGTGTGTATGATGTGACACAAAATGTCATCATCTACATCGTTGATATCGATGAAAGTGTACCGAAGTTTGTATCTGCCAATGAAGTAAGTGTTGCTGAAAATCAGCGCAAGGCAATTAATCTGCGAGCGACAGATGAACATGCAGTTACCTACTCCTTAAGCGGTGGAGACAGCGCTGCGTTTGATATAAATACAACAACGGGAAATGTTCTCTTTAAAGTTGCACCTGACTATGAAACGAAGCATACGTATACTTTTACGGCCAGAGCAAGTGATGGAACAAATGTAGGTACGCAAAATGTCATCATACATATTATAGATATCGATGAGACAGTCCCTGTTTTTACTTCTGCAGCGAACATTAGCGTGCCGGAGAAGAAATTTAGTGAAATTGTACTCAAAGCTACTGATGAACATCCTCTTGTCTACTCCATTATAGGAGGAGATGCCCTACAGTTCAATCTCAACAAAATAACGGGAAAACTCACTTTTAAAAATCTACCCGATTATGAAACGAAAAATAGTTATACGTTTACGGCGAGAGCGAGCGATGGGACAAATACAGCAACGCAGGATATGACGATACATATTACAAACGTTGATGAAAGCCCGCCAAATTTTGTCTCTGCAAACATGGTAACGGTAAAAGAGAATCAGCTAAACGCAATTATGCTCAGTGCTACCGATGACAGTCCTTTGACATACTCCATAAGCGGTGGAGACAGTGCAAGTTTTGATGTGAACGCTACGAGTGGACTTGTGAGTTTTAAGAGTGCACCTGATTATGAGACGAAAAATGTCTATACATTTACGGCTGCCGTGAGTGACGGTACTTATGTGACCACGCAGGATGTGACCATCAAAATACGAGATGTAGATGAGAATCTGCCGGTCTTTACATCACCTCAAAATGTTACAGTCAAAGAGAACCAGCTTGATGCCATTACACTAAGTGCAACAGATGACAATAACATCACATATGCCATCAGTGGAGGAGATAGCACAGCTTTCAATATAGATGCAATCACAGGGGTAGTGACTTTTAAAACAGCATCCGATTATGAGAGTAAAAACTCTTACAGTTTTACAGCAGAGGTAAGTGATGGGACAAATAGAGTGACGCAAAGTGTTACCATAAGCATAGCCGATGTAGATGAGGCAGCACCGGTTTTTACTTCTGAAGCAAATGTCACTGTAGAAGAGAATCAACTGAGTGCACTTACACTTGAAGCAACAGATGATGGGAATGTTACCTACTCCATCAGCGGTGCTGACAGCGCTGCGTTTAATTTAGATGTAACAAGCGGGGAAGTGACTTTTAAAACGGCACCCGATTATGAGACAAAAAATTTGTATACCTTTCAAGCAAGTGCAAGTGATGGAGTCAATATTAGTACACAAAATGTGAATATACACATAAGTAACGTCGATGAAAGTGCGCCGAATTTTATATCTGCACAGAGTGTCAGTGTAGAGGAAAATCAACTGAGTGCCATCACACTCAAAGCGACAGATGACAATAATATTACGTATGCAATCAGTGGCGGTGATAGCGCAGACTTCAATGTAGATGCAACAACGGGGGTAGTTACTTTCAAAACAGCACCTGATTATGAGAGTAAAAATGTTTACACTTTTAGCGCAAGTGCAAATGATGGTACCTATGTTACTACGCAAGATATCACTATAAACATCAAAGATGTCGATGAAGATGTACCTGTTTTTGTTTCAGCAGATAGCGCAGAGGTAGATGAAAATCAATTAGATGCAATCACTCTACGTGCTTCAGATGAGAATAACATCACTTACTCCATAAGCGGTACAGACAGTTCAGAGTTTAACCTAAACGCAGTAACAGGTGTAGTAACATTCAAATCAGCTCCTGACTATGAGACAAAAAACTCTTATAC
>JALUZQ010000153.1 GCA_027011725.1 Sulfurimonas sp.
GCCCAATACACGGGTAACATGTTATATATTTGATGAAATATTCATTATAGGAAAAGAGAGTGGTTTTGAGAGTCTGAGTGATGCGATAACAGCTTGGAAAAATAGTGAGATTTGAATAAATAAAAGTGGTGCGCAGAGGGGGAGTTGAACCCCCACACCCGAAGGCACAACGACCTCAACGTTGCGTGTCTACCATTCCACCACCTGCGCATAAACGTGGTATAAAGTGTCCGACTCCTAAGAGCCGGACTGAGGTTTACTTAATTTATCGAAAAACGATTAACCTAAGTAAGGGTTAGCGTAAAGTGCGATTAACGCAATTACTAGTGCATAGATAACTTGTGCTTCGATCATTGCAAGAGCGATGAACATTGTAGTCATAAGTTTAGCACCTAAACCTGGGTTACGAGCTGTACCAGCGATTGTAGCAGCAGCAGTGCTACCCATACCAACAGCTCCACCAAGTGCAGCAGTACCGATAGCGATACCAGCAGCTAACATAGAGTAAGCTTTAAGTGTTTGGTTTGCAACTTCACCATCAGAAGCGAATGCAGCAGCAGAAAGTGCTACTAAAAGAAAAAGAATTTTTTTCATAATGTTTCCTTGAAATAATTACAACCCGTTCGGATAGCGTAACCCCATCAAACGATGAAGCAACCTAAACATAAATGCTCAGATTTCCCTACTAGAAATTGATAGTCGAATTATATACAAGATAAGCTAAATTAAGTCTTATGCAAGACCTAAAGATATCTTATTGCCTTTAAATTCTAAAATCTCAACTGTTACCTTTTGCCCTTCATGCAGTACATCAGATACATTTTCTACTCTATCTTTGGAAATTTTAGAAATGTGTAAAAGCCCGTCTGTGCCATCTGGAAGCTCAACAAAAGCACCAAAATCAACAATACGCTTTACAACACCTTCATACTTTCCACCGACTTCATACTTGATCTTCTCTTTTTTAGGGGCATTGATAATTTTATGAATATGCTCTTTTGCACCTTTTACACCCTCTTTATTCTTCCCGGTAATTTTTACTTTACCGTCTTTTTTATCGATGTCTATCGCTACTTCAAATTTTTCAATGATCTCACGAATGGTTTTACCGGCTTGACCTATGATCTCACCAATGAATCCCGGATCAATATGAAAGAACTCTGTAGAAGGAAGCACACCATCATTGTACTCTATGTTCTTCTCAGCTTCGAGCATAATGTCGATGATGTGTGAGCGTCCCTCTTTTGCCTGATAGAGCGCCTCTTTAAGCACATTTAAACTGATTCCGCCAAGCTTAATGTCCATCTGCATAGCTGTGATACCATCTTTCGAACCTGTTACTTTAAAGTCCATATCGCCATCATGGTCTTCAAGTCCCATAATATCTGAGAGAATTGCATATTCATCGCCTGCACTTACCATACCCATAGCAATACCGGCAACCGTGTCACTTGTCTCTATATCTGCAGCTTTAAGTGCCATATACCCACCACAAACTGTTGCCATAGAAGAAGAACCATTGGATTCAAGTATCTCTGAGACCAAACGTACTGTTTGACCATCAAGGTTAATAATAGGCTCTAAAGCACGTTTTGCAAGGTTACCGTGACCGAGTTCTCGTCTTTTTGTTCCCATAACAGGAGATGCCTCGCCCACTGAAAAACCAGGGAAATTGTAGTGCACCATAAAGTTCTCATTTTGAGTTCCATCATCTGTCAAGCTCTCAAACATCTGTGCATCTTTTGGCCCACCCATAGTAAGCACGACAAGAGCCTGCGTTTGACCACGTGTAAAGAGACATGAAGCGTGTGCAGCTGGAAGTACATTTGTATCTATGGTGATAGGTCTTACTTCTGTTAAAGCACGTCCGTCCGCTCGTACTCTCTCTTGTAAGATCTGTCCACGAACCTGCTCTTTTTTCACTGCTTCTATAGCCGTCTTAAGTGCGAGTTCGTCCCACTCCTCTTTCTCTTCAAGTATTCTTTTACGAAGATTTCTCAGTGCAGTGGAGCGCTCTGATTTTGCCATCTGTTTAATAGCAGACTTGATATCTTCCATATGATACTCTTTTACATACGAAAGCATCTCTTCATTTAGAGGCTCTATTTTCAAGTCAAGTGGTTTGATCTCTTTTTGGTATGGACCAAAAGCAACTTCATACTCTGTATTTTGTGCAAAAAGCACTTTTTCACTCTTATCAAGCACCTCTATAAGTTCATCTTCATTCATTGCGTTTGAGACGTGCGTATCGAGTACAATAGTACCAAGACTCGGATCCATAAGAGGATCAAGCATCGGTTCATAGGTATCTTCTACCTCTATCTTCTCACTGCCGATTGAGCGCATCTCTATCATAAGCAGGTCGCTTTTTGTTCCTGAGAGGTACAGATCAAGCGTAGAGTCCTTGAGCTGAGAGAGTGTCGGGTTGAGTACTATTTCACCATCAATCTTCGCAGCACGTACAGCGCTTACACTTGTATTGATGTCAATATCTGATGTAAAAAGTGCGGCAGAAGCTGCGTTGAGTGCAAGTACCTGCATATCAGAATCAGCATCGGCACTAAAGACCATAATGGTAATTTGTGTCGGATGTCCAAAACCTTTTGGAAAGAGCGGACGCAGTGATCTGTCAACGATGCGTGATGTCAATGTCTCAAAATCACTCGGTTTCGTCTCACGCTTAAAAAAGCCTCCGGGAATTTTTCCCGCAGCGTATGTTTTTTCTATATACTGTACAGTCAATGGTAAAAAGTCATCTTTTACTACCTCTGTCTCATCTATTACAACCGTTGCAAGTATGACTGTTTTACCTGATTTTATCCACGCTGAACCGTTTGCCTGTTTTGCAACATCTCCAAAGGAGTACTCTTCTGTTTTGTTTTCTAAATCTAATTTCACATCATATGTCATCTGTTTTCCTCTAATAATTTTTCAAGTTTGTCATCTGTTATCACATCAAAATCTTTATAATACAGTGCCGTCTCTACATAGTCGTCAATATCATAAAGAAAAAACACCTCGTCTACAAAAGTCTCAAGGAGCTCAAGCACGTCTGTAGGAATCACCGGTACTGCAATGTAAACAGCCTTTGGCTGCTGCACTAAAATGGTCTTGAGTGCCGTAGTAAATTTACTACCGGTCTCACTCCCATCATCGACGAGCATCACCACTTCATTACGCATATCAGGAAAGGGTTTTCCTTTACGATACTGATAAATATAGCTAAGTATATCCTCTTCATGCTTTCTATGAGCTTCTCCGTAGATATAATCATACTGCACATCAAAAGCATTTATAAGCTCTTCATTTAAAACTATCTCTTCATTTTCACTTACTCTGGCTATCTCACACTCCGGATTATTTGGCGCCATGATGGCTTCGGTAAATAAAATATCGAGATGGTTTGAATATTTTTCTCCTATAATCGCACCTATTTCAAGTCCTGCTCGAGAGACAGCTACGATATTCCACTTTTCATCTTTAAACTTCTGCATAGGAATAACATCTAAAAGTTTTTTTGCTGCATCTGCTCTGTTTTTGAGTATATATTTATATTTTTGCATCGCTTATTCCTGTTAATCTGCCAGCTTATATGAAATCAATGAGCTGTCTCCACGCGGTTTCATAAATGGTTTAAGTACTATTGTCAGATAAACATACTTGTCATACACCGATGATTTTGTTGTCGATGTATTTGTAAGAACCGGTCTATTGTTTTCAGCATATTTTATCCCAAAATCCCAACATCTTTTCTTATACATAAAACCTATTGATGCACTCTTCTTCTCTTGCGTTTGTAAATCATAATTATACGTCGCATTATAAGAGTAGTGTGACGAATAGATATATTTTAAATTTGTCGTCAAATAGCTTGTATATCTTTCATTCTCTGCTGTCTGTGGTAAAAAGTTATCTTTAAAAAGATGTGAGGCTGCAAAGGTCACGCCATACTTACTCACGCTTAGCTTGTTAAATATCTTTGAAAAACGATTCTGATCATAGTTGTAGAACATATTGTTATAAATGCTCAAATAGCTTGTGATCTTATAGTCAAGTTCATTTTCCAACTCTCCATAACGCTGCTGAGAATTGGAGTATGAGATACGCTGAGAGAGTCTGTGAAAAAGCACTTCATGCTGATCTTCATCATACAAATACTGAATAAGATCGACTTTTGCAGCATTTTCAATATTTGAGAGGTGATAGAACTCACAACGTGTCTGGTACTCCGCATCTGATTGGTTTTGAGGCTCAGAACAGTAATCTGAAACATCTTGATAGTATCCGCTTTTGGTCTCCCAAGAGGACTGGTTGTAACTCATTGCCAAACCAATGACATGCGTATATTTTTCATACCCTTTTGTCAATTGAGTAGATGCAGAGAGTGTATGGTAATTTCTTGCAAAATAGCCTGTTTTGTAAGAAAATGGTTCAGCGATCACTGTAGGAGTTCCTGAAAAACTTGAATGTTGCAGATAGAGATTTGCCTGATACGAGACATTAAGATACTCATCAAAAAGAGCTGTTTGCAAAGCAACAGGGAGATTAATATCAGTTTGTATCACCTTCTTTCCATTTTTTCTGTAAATATTATTACTTTGCGCATCAAGTGAATAGAGCATATGATCTTTGAGCATTGTATTGAGATAGTGATGATAATGCAGTGTCGGCAACTTTTGCAGTGTTTCATCATTTGTCGGCAAAGTCAGATCTTCATAATATTTAAAATAGGAACCGAAGTAGTTTTTATTTGTATTATAAAAGAGGTTCACACGAGAGAGTATCTGCGTAGATGTTGCCTGATTTGTATTGTCATTGGTTGTAAGGTTGATGTAGTCAACATCATTCATATGATTTATATCTACATAAATTCCGGACTGGCCTGAGTAGTTTTCATGAAACCACTGGTTGATAAAGTCGTTGTTATCATACTTGAAGTTAAACCCATAATGCGACTGATTTTGCAGGTTGTTCTTAGAGAAGTAGGCATCTTTTTCTTTAAAATATCCTGCTCTAAACTCTCCTCCTGAACTTTTAGAGTCTACAAAACGGAATGTCTGGTAAATACCTGAACCTCTATTTGTACGTATCTGTGGTAAAAGTTCAAGATCCCACCAGTTTTGCTCTGCAATATAAAAAGGTTGCTGAATATAAAACCCTTCAGAATCAGAGAGTCCGAGTGAAGGTGTTAAAAGTCCTGTTCTTCTTGTCGTATCTAAAGAGTATCCAAAATACGGCGTGTAAAAAACAGGAATGTCATAGATGTAAAGCCGTGCATTATAGAGGTTCACCCATTTTGTCTTTGCATGATAATCAGAAGAACTAAACTCCATCGTCCAAAGTGGATCAACTGGATTACATCCGCTGACTACACCTGAAGATATTTGAATATCCTGATCTTTCGTAGCACCTTCATCTGCACTCATCCAGACCTGAGAGTCATTATCAAGCATATAAAAAGGTCGGAAGCTTCGCTCTTTTTTAGCAATATTGAGCTTGGCATACTTTCCCAAGATCTTATACTTGCCATTATTGTTCACACGAATATTCTCATACAGTTCCAAATCGCCACTCTGACGATTATATGTTGCTCTTTGTGCACTCAGTAAGTAATCTTTGTAGGCGACACTGACACCACCGCTTGCTTCTACTATAGTACCGTTTGAATCAAGGTTTGTAGCGTAGATGACGACCTTATCTGCTGCGTTTAGAGTTGAAAAAAAAAGGAGCAGAAGAAGGGGAAGAAGTTTAAGCATTTACTACCAAAGTTTTAGCCGTTTTATCGTGCCATGCTTGACGTGCAGGGTCCATCATAGCCCACACAAAACCGATGTAAAAAAGCATCTCACTTATGATTCGAAAAATCGCACGATTGAGTGAAACTGCAAAAGAAGGATTTGCAAGTGTAGCGATCTCTATCACACGGATCTTCATTGCAATTTTACCGAGTGTTGCACCATACTGCATGACAAAAAAGGTCTGATAGACAATCTTCATCAAAATATACTGCATCACATAGGAGTTCGTGAGAATAATGATATCTTCCATTGTCTTCGCATTTGAAAATGCATCCGACATTGCAATTACGAGCAAAAAAGAGAGGAGCATTTCATCTATGAAAAATGCAACGGCTCTCTTTTGCACCGATGCTAATGTCAGATTCTCACGATGGAGTAGATTTTCTATATTCTCATTCAAACTGTTTTAGTCCTCAAGTGCCTGATAGGCAATATCTGTACGGATTTTTTTACCGGCAAAGTGAACCTGTCCACAACGAAGGTAGGCTCTATCACGTGCCTCTTTAATACTATCGCCCAATCCTACACACACAAGTACACGTCCACCTGTTGCATAGAGTTTTCCATCTTCAAGAGAGACACCTGCAAAAGAGATATGCGTATTGTTCGCGATCTCTTCGTGTTTCACATCATCAAGAATGATCTCAGCAGGAGTCGATGAGCCATACGGATAATTCGCACTTGCCATAACAACGCCAACAGCATACTGGTCCGAGAACTCTACTTTGATATCTCCAAGGCGATTTGTTGCAGCTTTATAGAACATATCTGAAACAGGAGATGTCATTAACGGCATAAGTATCTCACACTCAGGATCTCCAAAACGGACATTGAACTCTAAGGTGATAGGTTCACCATTGACAACCATAATTCCAATGAATAACACACCCTCAAACGGAGCACCCTCTTGTTGCATGCCATCAAGTGTCGGACGAATGATTCTATCACGCACTTTTTGGTACAACTCTTCATCGACTAAAGGCGTCGGAGCATATGCACCCATTCCACCTGTGTTTGGCCCTGTATCTCCATCACCAATGCGTTTATGATCTTGTGCTGCAGGGAGTAAAATGTAATCTTTTCCATCACATACAGCAAACATTGAAAGTTCATACCCGTCCAAGAACTCTTCAACAATCACTTTTTTACCGGCATCACCAAAACTTTTCCCGCTAAGCATCTCAGAGATAGCTTTTTTCGCTTCATCATGAGATTGCGCAATAATTACACCTTTACCGCCGCAGAGTCCATCTGCTTTAACGACTATAGGAGCGCTGAGTGTGTTTGTAAATTTAAAAAGTTCTTCGATAGAGTCACTCTCAATGTATTTTGCAGTAGGAATGTTGTACTTTGCCAAAAAGTTTTTCATATACACTTTTGAGCCCTCAAGCTGTGCAGCCTCTTTTGATGGACCAAATATAGTCAGTCCCTCTGCCTTAAAGATATCGACAACACCATCTACAAGTGGTGCTTCAGGCCCAACAATAGTCAAATCAATGCCATTCTCTTTTGCAAACGCAGCGAGTTCATTATAATCTTTGATATCTAGATTTGTGCCCAAATCATTCGTAGCACCGTTACCCGGCTGAAAAAAGAGCTCATGTTCTTCTTGTTCATTTTTTATAGCACGCCCGATAGAGTACTCTCTACCACCGCTTCCCAAAATCAATATCTTCATAAATTCTCCACATTAATATAGTTTCACACATAAAAAGTTTAGTAAATTCAGCAAAATAAACTTACTAAATTTTTCATTCATAAATATCCGAGCAGCCGTCACACGATTGGCTTGGTTCTAAAAGCCGAATTTGGGTGAAGAGAAAGTTACCTAACGGCGGCAGTTTCATCGGCAGAGTGAACATACCTCAAGCGAAATCACCGACACACAGTAACTTTACTGGTTCACGATTTGAATATGTAGAACCCGCATATATGTGTTGACACGAACTGCTCAGATAATGTTATTATACTAAAAAGATACTTGATTTATTTTTATTTTTTCTCAAGATAGATATCTATTTCACTTAAAAGACGCAACATATGTGCCTCAAAATTCTGAAATGATTTTAATATCTTTGAGTACTCTTCTCTCTCAAGATCATATTCAAGGCCTGCAGCACTTTCACAAAGCTTATATGCCCCTATATTAAGAGAGACATCTTTTATATCTCTAACAAGCACTATGGCATCTTTGTACTGTTTATTTTTAATGAGTGTATTAAACGAGTCAGTAGCATTTGCGTACATTTTTTGGAAATCTCGTAAGAGTGACTTGTAAAATGTATCTTCACCTTCAAATTTTCCAAGTTCTTTTAGAGC
>JALUZQ010000154.1 GCA_027011725.1 Sulfurimonas sp.
TGCAGCAGAACCACGAGCACCCGAGTCTGCCATCATATGAATAGAGTTGAAACCATCTTTATCTGTTTGTACAAGCTGCATCATTTCTGAAGCAAGCGTATTGTTTGTATCTGTCCAAACATCAATGATTTTATTGTATCTCTCTTGTTCTGTAAGTAGACCAGCTTCAAATTGCTTTTGTATTTCAATAACTCTTGCCTTACTCTCAGCAATTTTCGCAGCTTTCATATCCGGAACACGAATGTCATCCGCAGAAATCGAAACACCGGCTTCTGTTGCATGTTTGAAACCAAGATCTTTTAAACGGTCAAGGAATGATGCAGTCACACCGATGCCACCATGTTTTTGAACATAGTCAACAACTTCATTAATCGCTTTTTTCTTCATAACTCTATTCCAAAGCTCAATAGGAACAAACTCAGGAAGAATTGCTTTAATAAGTAGACGACCCGCTGTTGTATGAATAATTCGTCCATCAACACGTGTTCTTACTTTTGCATGGATATCAAGAGCATCATGTTCTAGCGCGATTCTAATCTCATCAACATTTGCAAAAAGTTTATTACTTCCTTTAACACCATTTTTCTCTAAAGAGATATAGTAAATACCAAGGACCATATCTTGTGATGGTGTTGCAATAGCTTTACCCGATGCTGGAAGCAAGATGTTCATAGATGCAAGCATCAATACTTTTGCTTCTGCAATCGCTTCAGATGAAAGTGGCACGTGTACAGCCATTTGATCCCCATCAAAGTCGGCATTAAACGCAGCACAAACAAGTGGATGCAATTGAATAGCTTTTCCATCAATGAGTTTTGGATGGAACGCTTGAATAGAGAGCTTATGAAGTGTTGGCGCACGGTTAAGCATAATAGGATATCCGTCAACAATCTCATCAAGACATTCCCATACTTCATTTGTTTTTGCTTCTATCATTTTTTTAGCAGCTTTAACAGTTGTAGCGTAGCCTTTGTCTTCAAGTTTTGCTATTAAATGTGGTTTAAAGAGCTCAAGAGCCATTTTTTTAGGAAGTCCACACTCATCCATTCTTAAAGATGGTCCAACAACAATTACCGAACGTCCAGAGAAGTCAACACGCTTTCCAAGAAGGTTTTGACGGAAACGTCCCTGCTTTCCTTTAATGATTTCACTCAAAGATTTCAAAGGACGCTTGTTCGCACCTTTAACTGCGTTTGCACGACGACCATTATCAAACAATGCATCTACTGATTCTTGCAACATACGTTTTTCATTACGTACAATAATTTCAGGAGCTTCAAGTTCTACAAGTCTTTTTAAACGTTGATTACGGTTAATAACACGACGATATAAATCATTTACATCAGAAACAGCGAATTTTCCACCATCAAGAGAAACAAGTGGACGTAAATCTGGTGGAAGTACAGGAAGAACTGTAAGCATCATCCAAGCAGGATTATTTCCACTGTTTAGGAATGACTCAATTACTTTGAGACGTTTGTTGATCGTTTTTTTCTTCGCTTCAGATTTTGTTTCACCAATTTGCTCTTTAAGATTTGTAAAAAGATCCACAAGGTCTATAGAGTCTAAAAGATCACGAATAACCTCACCACCCATACGAGCTTTAAATCCTAATTCACCAAATCTTTGTACAAGTGTACGGTACTGCTCTTCATTTAAAACATCATATTTTAAAACCGGTGTTTTTGCTTCAGCATCATAGTATGCCTCTCCACCACTCTCAACAATATATGCTTCATAATAAAGTACACGTTCAAGGTCTTTCATTTTGATACCAAGAAGAGTACCGATACGAGATGGCAGTGATGAAACATACCAAATATGTGCAACAGGAGTTACAAGTTCGATGTGTCCCATTCGAGTACGACGTACTTTGGTAGATGTTACTTCAACACCACACTTCTCACATACCACACCTTTATAACGCATCTTCTTGTATTTACCACAAAGACACTCATAATCTCTAACAGGTCCAAAAATTTTCGCACAAAAAAGTCCATCACGCTCAGGTTTTAATGTACGGTAGTTAATTGTCTCAGGTTTTTTTACTTCACCATGAGACCATGACATAATCTTTTCAGGAGCTGCAAGGCGAAACTGCAACTCTTTAATATCTGTCGGTCTACTCTCTTCTGTTACTTCTACTGGTACTAATTTACTCATCGTCTTCCACCTCGTCCATAATCTCTACATCAAGAGCAAGTGCTTGTAGCTCTTTTGTTAAT
>JALUZQ010000155.1 GCA_027011725.1 Sulfurimonas sp.
GCTTGTCCGGGTTTTAGGTTCCGAGCTACTATAAATTTTTTCACTATCGTCTGTGGCTTACTTTTATCTATGCCAAAACCGCTTGTGAAAAAATCAAAGAAACCACTCGGTTTATAAAAGTTCCCACCCTTGACATTTCCGGTTGCATGCCCTTTGTTGACAAGTTTTATCTCAAGTGTTACCTTCCCTATTGGATAGTTACCTACATTCTTCACAACACCTGTATATGATATACGTTCCACACTCAGAAGTCGCTTATTCTTCAGCTCATACAACTTTACCTGTTTTGTATATTTATCCACAACAAATATGGAAAAAACTGCCATAAAAACAGTTATGAGCGTCACTGTAAAAAGCATGGAGTAGCGCATCTTAACCTTAGGCTCTTTAAGTGCTCGAATAATACCGACAATAAAAATAACAAATATGATTCCCAGCACAATATAGTGCCATATATTTAACAAACTCATCGACAATCAGCTCCTAGCGTAAGATTATACTCCTTAGAGTATCTAAAAGGTTCTACAAACATCTTAAACTCTTGAGTAGTGCCTTTTGGTATGTTATGCAATACTAAGGTACTGCGTTTAAGAGGTTTGAGTTTATAGATGTAATTTTTTAATTCATTTGACGTAGATTTATAGACAGTAGCCCTTACCTTACACTCTTTAAAATCAAATTTCGATTCGTTACTAATCGTTCCATGTACGACAATGGCATCTACAAAGGTAAGTTTTTTTTGTGAAATGAGTTTTGTGGAGTTTTGAAAGAGATATTTATGGAGTTCTATATACCCAAGTGTCGGACCTAACAGGAGAGTAGCAAAACCAAAGAGCACAAAAAAGATGGCTAAAACAAGTCGCTTTCGTAATAAAACAGCCAAAATAATAAAAAGAATGAAAAGAGTAAACGCAGCACCAAAAAGTATATAATCGTAAATTAAGAGATTATGTACAAAGGTGAGGATTTTCTCTTTCATCAAGTGCTCTAATCTTTTCTTGAGTTTTTCTCAGCGATACCGCTCATACCAAACCTGCGAGCCAGTTCTTGTTTGATTCTATCAGGCGAGATATTTTTCGAAGCGAGTGCTACAAGCATATGATAGGTCAAATCTGCTGCTTCATAGACCATCTCATCTTCATCATCATCTTTATGAGCAAAACAGTACTCTCCGGCCTCTTCTACAACTTTTTTGAGTATTGTATTTTCACCTTTGTGTAAAAGTTTTGCAGTCCATGAGGTTTCAGGGTCTGCATATTTACGCTCTTGAATGGTATGATAGAGCGTATCTATCACACCATATGCTTCTTGCGTATCTACTTCTACGGCTGCGTTTACTTCGCCGCTCTCAAGCTCTGTAAAGAAGCATGACTTACGTCCTGTATGGCATGCTACACCGTTTTGTTTGACTTTTATCAAAAGAGTGTCATTGTCACAGTCAATAAAAAAAGATTCTATCTCCTGTGTATGCCCACTGCTCTCACCCTTTTTCCAAATGCGCTGTTTACTTCTTGAGAAGTAGTGAGCAGTTTTTGTCTCTAACGAAAGCGTAAGCGCCTCTTTATTCATATAAGCCATCATCAACACTTCATTTGTAGTGCTCTCTTGTACGATAACAGGCAAAAGCTCCTGCTTCTGCCAGTCAACTCTTTTGAGAATCTCTTCCATCACTATTTCGCTGTTGTTCTTTGCTTAGCATCTTTCATATCTACCCAAATATTTGGAGTAGATCCGCCAGGTGTTAAGAAGATTTTTGCATCTTTATTCTCACGCAATGCATCATTGAACTTCGTTTGCACTTTCATCTGCTCTAGCTGCAGGAGTTTCGGTGTTAATGATTTTGCAATGAGTACATTTGCTTTTGCATTTGCCTGTGCTTCAATAGTCACGGCATCTGCTTTACCTTGCGCTTCAATTCTTGCTTGTTGTGCTACACCACGAGCCTCAGCTTCACGTTTGAGTGCCTCTTGTTTTGCACGTTGTACCTCTTGTTCAGCACGTTGTACTTCTTGTTTTGCAAGTTGTACGCGTTCAATTTGATCTTTTACTTTTGCAGGCAAAATGATGTCACGCAGTTGAATTGACTGTAAAATTACAGGAGAGTTCTTCAAACTCTTTATACTTTTTTGAATCCCCTCTTCAATTGCTGCGGCAATTGTATTACGCAACACTGGAATAGACTCTGCATCATACTTTCCGACAACATTACGAACAACATCACGAACAACAGGGTTGATGATCTTGTCTTCCCAGCTAAAGCCCCAGTTTGAAATAGTTTGAGCAGCATATTGTGCATTGAGTCTATACTGTACCGTCAGTTCTATAGAGACAGGAAGTCCACGTTTATCAAGTACCGTAATCGCAGGTTTTGTGATGATTCCCGAAGCATTGGAGTTTGTCTCGATTCTGTTTGCATAGTTAATAATACGCACTTTCGTATCGACCACATAAACCTTTTGAATTACAGGAATAATAAAGTGCAGCCCCGGAAGCAGTGCTTGTTCTTGGTACTTACCATTTGTACTCAAAATACCACGCTCACCCTCTTGGATGATAGTAAAAGGTTTTGCAAGTACAAGTAAAATCACAAGCCCGATAATCACATACATAATTCCAGCTTTACCACCACCGAAATTAAAGTCCATATTTGGCATTTGTGGACCTTTTGGTCCTCCACTGTTGCCACCGCCAGAGTTCGACTGCTTGTTAAAACCGCCGCCTTCACTCTTCTTTTTGTTAAAATAATCATTCATATCTGATGCCATTAATACTCTCTCTTGTTTCATTTAAGTTCCTAACTACACTGCATCAACGTATGTTAAATAGTGCTCATATTTTTTGTTTCTTCCAAAGACTATATCAAAATAGCCACTCTGAATAATTGCCGTAATTTCACCACGTGAACCAGAACCTATCTCTCTTGCATCTACAAGGGCAATAGGTGTAATCTCTGCTGCAGTTCCTGTCAAAAATGCCTCATCTGCGACATAGACCTCTTCACGAGTAATACGACGGCGAGTTACAGTATAACCCATATCTTCAGCCATCTCTATAACCATTTTCTGTGTGATCGATGCAAGTGCATTATCACTTGGCGGTGTAATGATCTCACCATCTTTTATCATAAAAAACGCAGCACCACTCGCCTCTGCCACATACCCTTGGTCATCCAAAAGCAATGCTTCATCATAACCGCAGTCTATCGCTTCATATTTTGCCATTTGTGAGTTTAGATAGTTTGCTGTCGCTTTTGCTTTACCCATGTTAGAAGTATTTGCAGGTCTTGTCATAGAGACGATTTTTAAGCGAATTCCTTTACGCATTCCCTCTTCTCCGAGGTAAGCACCCCACTCCCATGCAGCCACGGCAGTCTCAACCGGTGCATCTTTATGGTACAGACCCATTACGCCGTACCCAAGAAATGCAAAAGGACGTAAGTAGACATTATCACCTGTAAATTCATTTTTACGAACCAGCTCTATTTGCGCTAAGTTAAGCTCTTCTACCGTAAAAGGAATGTCTATCAGTGTCATCTTTGCAGACTCTTTGAGTCTTTTTGTGTGGTCATTCAAACGAAATATAGCATAGCCTCTGTCTGTTTTGTATGCTTTTGTTCCTTCAATAACGCCATTTCCGTAGTGAATTGTGTGTGTAAGTACGTGTACCTTAGCATCTTCCCATGCTACAAATTTTCCATTCATCCAAATGTATTTGGCTGCGTCCATTAAAATCTCCAAATTGTTATAATTGTTGCTATTTTATCCAAATAGATATTAACATACTATTATGAATTCTTCTTTTCTTATATGGCATTTGATTGGTTTATACAAATATTCAATAAAAATTATATATAATTTCATAAAAAATATTATAAGGCGAAAGAGTTGTCAAAAATAGAAACACCCATACAGGTACAAAAAGAGGGCTACACTCCTTACGAAGAGGTAGATAAAGAGCAACTACAGCGTGACATCGATGCGATCAAAAAAACCATAAAGGTCACAGAAGAAGATTTCCAACATCTTTTAAAATTGGAACGATGGGGAAAATTTGCAAGCTATGGAGGCTTTGCACTCATAGCACTTGTAGCTATTTTAAATAGTTTTGATTCAGGGCTTTCCCTCTTTGACTTTTGGTTCTTTGGCATCATTGGCGCATTTCTTATAGGGGTAGGAAATGTTGCACGTTGGTCAAATGTCACTCATCCTATTTTACACGGTGCGTATGATAAAGTGCCAAACATTCCACACCGCTATACAAAAGCAGGCTTTGCAGCAGGCAAACGCAGATATATTGACTGGCTTGACTGGATAAAACCAGACGCTTGGGCTTATGAGCATAACATCATGCACCACTATCATCTTGGTGAGCTTGATGACCCTGACAATGTAGAAAAAAATCTTGAATGGCTCCATAAAAAAAATATTCCGATGTGGATGAAGTATGCTGTTATTTACATCTTTGCAGGTTTTTGGAAAATCCTCTACTATGCACCAAATACACTGCGTATCTTAAAAAACAAAGATGCGAAAGTACAAAAACTCCGTGAAACGCAGCAGTTAGAATACTCCCCTTTTACAAAAAGCGGTCGTGAACTGTGGCGTGAATACTATCTGCCGTATGGTCTTTTTCAGTTTGTCTTTTTACCGCTTCTTTTTCTTCCGTTTGGCTGGTCTGCGGTAGGGACTGCGTTTGGCTTTTTAGTACTCGGAGAAATATTTGCGAACCTGCACTCATTTTTGGTCATCGTTCCAAACCACTCTGCAGAAGATATTTACCAGTTTGAGACAGCACATAAATCACAAGGTGAGTACTACCTGCGCCAAATTATGGGAAGTGTGAACTACAACACAGGAACAGACCTCATCGACTTCCTGCACGGTTTTTTAAACTACCAGATAGAGCACCACCTTTTTCCAAATATGCCAAGCAGTTACTATCAAAAAATGCAGCCAATCGTAAAAGATATATGTAAAAAACATAATTTGGAGTACCGTCAGGAGTCTGTATTTAAAAGAATTTTAATGACACTTGATCTTATGGTAGGAAAAACGAAAGTCTTACGAGTAGAGGGAGTCTAAAGCGAAGAAGTTTAATACTTCTTCAGCTCACTGTTTATCTGCACATACGCCTCCAAAATTCCCGTTTCAAAGTAGTTTATGTTATGTCTTTTTGCAAATGCTTTTGTAATCTTTTGCACCTTTAAAAGATTAAATCGTGGTGCTTTTGGAAAGAGATGGTGTTCTATTTGCGTGTTGAGTCCACCATAGAACCAATGTACGATCATACCGCCGCGAAGAGAGCGTGAACCTCGCATCTGTAACTCCATCCAAGAGAGCTTACTGCCAACTTCATTGTCAAAGACCTCACACCCTAAATGGTTGGTAATAAATCCAAACGCAAGCCATGGAGAGAGGGTAAAGTTCAGTGTCAACGCCACGATAAGAGCTTCATTCAGAGGCAGAAAATAGAAAACAGGTCCCCAAATAATCGGCCAATGCAGCAGCATTAAAGCAAACTCACCCCATTTTTTTCTTACAATCACAAACTTATACGACTGTGCAATAAACGCAGGATACATAAAGAACATCGCACCCCAAAAGACAAGATACTTTGTCTTTCTTAGCCAGGCTTTATTCCCTTTCTTATGT
The DNA here is from genome assembly GCA_027011725.1 of Sulfurimonas sp. Taxonomy (GTDB): domain Bacteria; phylum Campylobacterota; class Campylobacteria; order Campylobacterales; family Sulfurimonadaceae; genus Sulfurimonas. Next base: position 5,652 of record JALUZQ010000155.1, read on the forward strand.
GTAAAAGCACCATCCATTGCGTTTATATCTACATCTTTCTCGACAATATTACACCAGGTATGATGATTGACATTATGTTTAAAGTCCCACCAAGAGGAGGAGTTACTTAAAATGATTGCAGCAAAAGGGTAGCTGAGTTTGAAAGAGAGAGATTTGTCTTTAAAATATTGTCTATGAAGAATATCATGTGAGACAAAGACAGCACGGGTGAAAACAAGGCTCATAAAGAGCCCTAGAAGAATACTTTTATACGGGTAAGCAATAGGAATTGCATCCCAATGAAACAGGGCATAATCAATCAACGCCATACTCAAGATGATCGCAACCATCTCAATGCTCCCACGAATGGGAACTCTTTTTAAGAGACCAGCGTCTCTTACCTCTTGCTTTAGCTCTTCAAACATCTCTTTAGACATAGCTACCACCATCTATTTATATAATATCTAATGATAACCTTTATTTGCTGAGACTATCTGAATTTTAAGCTTTTTACTAGAATTTTACCTCTGCAGTGAGCATATACGCTGTACCGTTGTTCGCATACTTGGCACTTCCTTTCTCATTATCAGTTACAATAACATTTCCAACCCATTGTACATTACGGTTTTGATCCCATGCTGCACCAAGAATGTACCCTTTGTCCTCTTTTTTAGCATCTTGACCTACCGGTTTTCTTTGTGGTGTCCATGAGTCATAACGAGCAAGCACTCTGTACTCTTTGTCTGCACCTAAACGGTACTCTGCATTTGCACTGTATCCAGAACCGGCTTGAGCTGAAACTTTTGAAGTCACACCACCAACAGTAAGTTGTTTTGAACGTGTGTCTTTTGAGTAAACATACTGTGCAGCAATCAAGAATGACGGTTGGTTATAGACAGTATGCAGACCACCGAAAATAAGATCTTCATTCCCAACTACATTACTACCATTTGTCAACTCTTTATGTTTTACATTATACTGTCCAAAGAATGAAGCATCCCAGTAAGTCTTTTTCGTCTGCTTATCTTTTCCATTCACACCAAGAATGTGTGCAGTCGTTCTCCACTCAAAACTAAGCCCGTTTTGCGCATTTTGAAATGCATGGTACCCTTCACCGTTAAACACACCGATGTCTGCATCAAAATATTGTGTCTTTGTCTTTGTTAATATTCCAAAGTCTGCAGAGTTACTTAAGTCAGGGCCATGATCTTTGTCCTCTATAAGAACTTTAGAAATACTTCTGTAGTACCAAGCGTTATGTTCTTCATAGTCATGCCATGGACGGTGCGCAAGACCTATTTCAACACCCGTTGCAGGAAGAATATTGTTTAAGTAAAGATATGCATATTTAGCACGAAGTTTTTCATCTCCTGTTACATCTTTTGACATATCAAAGGTTACACGGTAGTAAGATTTAGGATCATCCAAGAAGTATGCTTTGAGTTGAAAGTATGCACGGCGAATTTCCATCTGTGCTGTTGTATCTTGATTTGCATCACTGTAATCTTTTACTGTAGCACCTATATATGTTAAACCCGAAAATTTCAATTTATCAGCTTTTGCAAACACTGGAACAGTTTTGTCTTGAATAAGTGTACGCCCCTCAGCAGGTTGTGTAAAAACTTGACCATTTTCATCTTGATATAATTTTAATGCACCTGCGTTTGCAGCAACTGAACCTAGAGTGAATGCAGCTAAAGCTGATAAAATGATTTTTTTCATTTTTAAATTTCCTTTTGTTTTTCGTTTGTTCAGTGGAAGTATAAAATATCTTGGTTACATAATGATTACAAAAACACACTACAGTTGTAATCCTACTGTAACCTTCTTTTTCTATTATAACACCATCAACCTACACAAAAGAGGAGAACGAGTTTTATGAGAAAGAGTATTTTATCAGCTTTAGCAGCACTTACTTTATCGACTGCTATGCATGCACAAACAATAACGGACACACAAGAGAACACTTCAAAAAAGTTTCTAGAGAGATTCCATTTCAAGGGTGATCTCAGATTACGCTACGAGAGTAAAGAGACCTACTACAAAGACGGAACTGACACTACAGACAAATACACCTATCACAATAGATATAGATTACGTTTAGTAGCCGCTGTTGACGTCACTCAAAACCTAAAATTTGACCTTGGCATGAGAAGTGGCTACGCTAACCCGACCTCTGGCAACCAAACATTTTTAGATGACAGACCTTTAAGTGACTACTTTTGGCAGTCACTCAGATTTAACATTTTAGACATTGCATATAAAAATGGAGACTCTACTCTTAAAGCAGGAAGACACCCTTATATGATCTATAGACCTATCA
>JALUZQ010000156.1 GCA_027011725.1 Sulfurimonas sp.
GTTGATGAGAATTGGCATGAGCGAGTAGGCAATATTTTACAAGCACTTTTGCCTGCAGGAAGCATTAGCGGTACGCCAAAAAAGAGTACATTAGAGATCATTGAAAATATTGAAGGGTATGAGCGAAATTTTTTTACAGGTGTTTTTGGTCTGTATGACGGCAAGAACCTAGACAGCGGTGTGATGATACGTTTTATAGAAAAAAGAGGGCAAGATCTTTTTTATAAGAGCGGTGGAGGCATTACACTCGATAGTACTGCCGCTTCGGAATATCAAGAGATGCTAGATAAAATCTATCTGCCTTAAGTAGGAATAACATAATGTCTTTAACAAATAACTTCTTTTCAAGTGGCTGGGATCTCTCCGAAGATGATGAGCTCAAAAATAGATTTCAGATGATGAATATAGGAATTGTCCTCTCTTCCATCGCTGTATTTTATGGGGTGATAATCAACTTTTTTGTCAATGATAATCACGGCTTGGGTAGTTTTGAGCTTTTACTTTTATGTATAAATATCTTATTGATATTTTTACTCAGAAAAGACAAAAAATACTACACTCTGGTTGCAACTATTGTCACAGGACAATTTTCTGTACTACTCATTGTTTTGGTCTATGTCAGTACGCCTGAGCAGATGAAGATTGTCTGGTTCTTTACCTATCCTATTGTAATGCTCTACATGAAGCGGATGAGTTTCTTCTTTGCCTGGTTCGCATTTTTGATATTTATGGTGCTTAGTGCACCTTTTCAGCCCTTTGTGACTATTCATTACACATTTTTTCAGCTCTTTTATCTCTCATTTGTATTGGTCATTGTGAGCGTGATTGTCTACTTTTATAAGCAAAGAATGGAAGAAGCACGTGCCACCATTCTCTCTCAGCAAAATGTTCTTAAAGAACAACTCGCTGAACTTACAAAGAAAGATAAAATTATGACGATGCAGTCAAAGCAGGCAGTGATGGGAGAGATGATAAGCATGATAGCCCATCAATGGCGACAACCACTCTCTACTGTCACACTCAATATTTCAAATTTTCAGGTGAAGCGATTGCTTGGGGAAAAGGATGTGTATGGAGAAGAACTTGACAGGGTGTTAGATAACATCAGTGATACAGCTGTCTATCTCTCTGATACCATTAATGATTTTCAAACCTATTTCCATCCTAAAAAACCTGCTGCTACCATTGATGTGAGAGAACTCATTCAAAAAGCTGTGAATTTTACTCTGCCAAGGCTCAAAGGCACAGATATTGAGATAAAGATACAAGAGAGTCAAGCCATTGTCATACATACCTATGCAAATGAGATCATACAGGTTTTGCTGAATATTTTAAACAATGCTATAGATGAACTCATTGAGATGCAAGTCAAAGAACCAAAAATAGAGGTGCGTTTCTTTGATGAGAGTGAGAGTGTGAAGATTGAAATTCATGATAATGCAGGCGGAATTCATGAAGAGAATCTCGAGTCCATCTTTGAGCCATATTTTAGTACGAAAGGAAAAAATGGTACAGGATTGGGGCTTTATATGTCTCAGATGATAATGCAAAAACAGTTTAACTCACATATTGAGGTAATATCTGAAAATGGTGAAACTATTTTTAGTCTGCGAGTTCCAAAGAGACTATCTTAGTTTTAGATTTATTGGGTTATAATAGACAAAAATTAATTTAGGTGTGTATATGTATTTAGAAGATTTGAAGTTTTCGTTGTGGGCGGATTTTATTGAAAGAGAGTATCTTGAGAATGAATTTAAAGAACTGATAGAGAAAAAAATAGTCAATGGAGCGACTTCAAATCCTGCAATATTTAAAAGTGCCATTCTTAGTTCTGCGGCCTATAAAGAGCAGCTTGCCTCTTTAGATGAGAAGCTCAGTGCAAAAGAGAAGTATGAAGCACTTGCAATTTTTGATATTCAAAAAGCTGCTGATGTTCTTGCTCCGCTGCATAAGGCAGGTGATGATGGATATGTGAGCATCGAAGTAGATCCTTTTTTATGTGATGATGCCAAGGCAACGGTAGCAGAAGGTAAACGTCTTTATAAGGAAATAGGCAAAGAAAATGTGATGATAAAAGTACCTGCGACCGAAGCCGGTTATGTGGCGATGGAAGAGCTGACAGCCGCAGGTATTGCAGTAAACGCAACACTTATATTTAAAAAGGAGCAGGCACTTTCATGTGTCGCTGCGTTTAAAAGAGGGACACAAAGAGCAGGACAAAGT